>DATERP010000082.1:0-21244 GCA_035271385.1 Thiopseudomonas sp.
GTCACTTGCGCAGCCATAGCTGCAGCAAAATGCTCAGGGAAAGGCGGCAACATGCCCCACTCAGCACGCGGATCAACCGGCGCACCTTGGAACACCGTACGCGCATGACTGAACTCAAGGAAACCATCACGACCGTGATAATGCCCCATACCCGACGCGCCTACCCCACCAAAGGGTGCATCTTCCATCGCAGCGTGCATCAACGCATCATTGAGCGTGACACCACCGGACAAGGTGTGATCTAACACATAATCCTGCTCAGCTTGATCTTGCCCGAAGTAATACAGCGCCAAGGGTCGACCACCACTGTTGATCTCTTGCACCACATGCTTAATATCACTGTAAGTCAGCAATACAAAAGCCGGACCAAAGATTTCATGCTGCATAATGTCAGACAGCAACGGTGGATTAATCACAATACTCAACGGATGCTTGCGCCCCACTGCCGGTACGCCAACATCAGGGCAGCGTACAACTTCTGCGCCTTCTTCTTGCGCCTGCGCCACATAACCTGCGACACGCGCTAAATGCTGCACATTCACCACAGCAGTATAGTCAGGGTTATTTTCTACGGTTGGATACAGCGCACTGTAAGTTTCACAAAAAGCACTGACAAACTCATCGCGCGCTGCAACAGGCACATACACAAGGTCCGGTGAGATACACAACTGCCCGCCATTCATACCTTTAGCGATAGCTAAACGACGCGCTGCTTCACGGATATCAGCCGTTTCACTGATAATCACCGGCGACTTACCACCTAATTCCAAAGTAACTGGCACCAAGTTATCTGCCGCGGCCCGCATAATCTTTTTGCCAACTTCGGTGCTACCGGTAAATACCAAGTGATCAAAAGGCATACCGGCAAACGCCTGCCCCACTTCAACACCACCGGTAATCACTGCCACATCCAACGGGTCAAAACACTCACCAATGGCCTTAGCTAAAACGCGCGCAGTTTCTGGCGCAACTTCCGAGGGCTTAAGTACCGCACGGTTACCCGCTGACAATGCGGAAGCAAGCGGACTCAGCAGGGTAAAGATTGGCGCATTCCAGGTACCAATAATACCCACTGTGCCCTTAGGCTTATATTGCACCCAAGCTTGCGCACCCATTTGATCATAAGGAGAAAACACTTGACGCGACTCAGAACCAACCCACTGCTCTAGGTTGTCACGCGCATGCTTAAGGGAGTTAAGAGAGCCCAAAATATCATTCATCAAGCTAAAACCTTGATGGCGCCCACCGAAATCGGCTTCCATAGCAGTGCATAGTTCTTGGTGATGATCGACCAACAAATCAATCGCGGTTTGCAATCGGCGCTTACGTGTCTCTACATCGACCACACCTTGCTCGTCTGTCGCTTGTCGATGCTGTTTAAGCAAGTCAGACAATTCTTGTGATGTTGCTAACTGAGCGCTCATGGACTCTCCTTATTGTATTTATTTTTTGGTCTTAGATTTTAGCTTAGAAGCACCCTCCCAAGGCCGCCTCGTCTATTCGGACGATAACCGCAAAACCCTTGATTTTACAGCGTTTGCAGGGTGATTTATCGATAGTCCATAGAGACGATGTTTAACCCCTGCTGCCACATGATAATCAAGTCAACATAGCATGACTAAACGAGGTGCTTCACTATGGCCAAAGCCAGCTTTGACCCGCAAGAGTTTCGCTCAGCATTGAGCACATTTACCACCGGCGTGACTATTATCACCACGCGTGCCGAAAACGGCGATCCTGTTGGCATTACAGCGAACAGTTTCAACTCGGTATCGCTGAATCCACCGATGGTACTGTGGAGCCTGGACAAGTCTGCCATGAGTTTATCGGCATTCACTAGCAACAAACACTGGAACGTACACATTCTCTCCAGCGAGCAAGAGTCCTTATCCGGCCGTTTTGCTTCGCGAGGAGAAGAGAAGTTTAAGGGTTTGGACTTAGAGCCAGGGATGAATAATATCCCGTTATTGCGCAACTGTACTGCACGCTTTAATTGCCGGACTGCCTTTATTTATGAAGGCGGTGATCATATGATTTTTGTTGGTGAAGTGCTGGGCTTTGACAAGTCAGACCTACCACCACTGGCCTTCCAAAGCGGTTTGTATGCACTGGCAGCAAGAAAGCCGCGCGAAGGCGTGCAACTCAGTGCAGCGCCAACGCCTGAGTGCAGCTACACCGAAGATCTACTGGGTTACTTAGCAGGTCGTGCGCACTTCCAATTGGTTGCCACCCTACAAAATGTACTGAAAACTCAACAGCTCAATGAGAAGCAGTTTTTTATTCTGTCGGTACTGAGCATTCAAGACAGCTTAACTCTGGAAGAAATCAACCAGTTTGTTGAATACACCGGCGGCGCCGTATCGATTGAAGAAATGGCACAACTCGAAGAGCTGCAGCATATAGTGCTAGTGCAGAAAAATGGCGATCAGTGCTATGTATTAACCGCTGACGGCCGTGATGCATCACTCAAGCAAATTGCTGTTGCCAAAGCTGTTGAAGAACAAATTGCTAAGCAAATTGGCCATGGTGATGTAGAGGCTTTAAAAATCCTCCTCAAACGTGTGATTAAGGCCACTGATCTTGATCTGCCTGATCTATGGGCCACTAAAGAAGAAAACAACGCTAAAAAAACTGCATCATAATAATAAAAAGGGATACACAATGAGTTTAATTGACCGATTTAGCCTAAACGGCAGCGTCGCTGTAATCACTGGAGCAGGTAAAGGTATCGGCCGCGCGATTGCCTTTGCTTATGCTGAAGCAGGCGCGCAGGTTGTGTGCGCTGCTCGCACCCTCAGTGATGTGGAAGCGGTTGCAAGCGCAATCAAAGCCAAAGGCGGTGACGCCATTGCCGTGGCCTGCGACGTCACTTGCGCCGACAGTCGCGAAGCTTTAATACAGCAAGCCGTTGCAGCATTCGGTAAGGTCACTCATTTAGTTAATAATGCCGGCGGTGGTGGCCCGAACGACCCAGCAACAATGCCTTGGCAAGAACTGGATCGTTTGTTGAATTTCAATGTCACCACCCCCTACCATCTGATTCAACTGTGCGTACCACACATGCGTGCAGCTGGTGGCGGTAACGTCATCAATATCAGCTCGGTCGCAGCGAACTATATCCAGAAAAACTTCAGCGCCTATGGCACCGCCAAAGCGGCGTTAGTGCATATGACTAAACTGCTGTCACAAGATTTTGCCCCAGAGATTCGCATCAATGCAATTTCACCCGGCCCAATCCTCACCGACGCGCTCGACAAGGTGATGCCAGCAGCGGTCAAAGAGATCATGACCAAAAACACACCACTGCAGCGCTTAGGCGAAGTGGAAGATATCTCTGCTGCAGCTTTGTACTTTGCATCGCCAGCCTCCGGCTGGGTCTCGGGCAAAATCTTGGATATTGACGGCGGTGCCGGCGTCAGTGTGTTCCCTAGCTAAAACATACCAGCGGAGACAGAAGATCATGATTGACGAAACAGTGATTAAACAACTCGGCGACGAACTGTTTGAAGCATTGCAGTCCAGCACCAGCCTCGCGCCGCTGACCGAACGCTACCCTGATATCACCATTGAGCAGGCGTACCAGATTTCTTTACAGTTTCTCCAGCGTCGCGAAGCGGCTGGGCAAAAACTGATTGGTAAAAAAATCGGTGTCACCTCTAAAGCCGTGCAAGACATGCTCAATGTCCACCAGCCTGACTTTGGCTTCCTCACCGACGCCATGCAAGTTGCAGACGGCAGTGCTGTGAGCAAAGCTGAGCATTGCTTAGTGCAACCACGCGCCGAAGGTGAAATTGCTTTTATCCTTAAAGCCGACCTCAACGGTCCAGGCATTACTGCCAGCGACGTCTTGGCTGCCACTGAATATGTGGTGCCCTGCTTTGAAATCGTCGATTCACGTATTCGTGATTGGAAGATTGCCATTGAAGACACTGTGGCTGACAACGCTTCATGTGGCGTGTTTGCCTTAGGCTCTGCACGCATCGACCCACGTACTGTGGATCTGGCCAAGGTTGAGCTGACCATGACTAAAAATGGCGAGCCGGCTGGCAGCGGTTTGGGTTCAGCGGTACAAGGTCACCCTTGCGAAGCCGTGGCTTGGTTGGCCAACACGCTAGGTAAGTTGGGCATTCCCTTCCGTAAAGGCGAAATTATTCTGTCGGGCGCATTGGCACCTTTGGTTCCAGTGACGGCTGGCGACCGTATCGAAATGAATATCACCGGACTTGGTTCTGCCAGTCTGACGTTTACCGACTGAAGCAGTTAACGGAGAGCACACTATTATGAGTAAAAAAATTCGTTGCGCCATTATTGGCCCCGGTAACATCGGCACAGACTTACTGTACAAGATCCAACGCAGTGAGTTTCTCGAAGCGGTGTGGATGGTGGGTATTGACCCCACCTCTGAAGGTTTATTGCGCGCACAAGATATGGGCTTAAAAACCACCGCCGATGGCGTTGATGGTTTACTGGCACATATTAAAGAAGATGATATCCGTATCGCCTTTGACGCCACCTCAGCCTATGTGCACCCGGAAAACAGCCGCAAGCTCAATGAGCTCGGCGTGTTGATGATTGACCTAACACCCGCAGCGATTGGTCCATTTTGTGTGCCACCCGTGAATCTGGATGCCTGTTTAAGCAGCGGCGCCATGAACGTCAACATGGTCACCTGTGGCGGCCAAGCCACCATTCCTTTGGTGGCAGCAGTATCGCAAGTGCAACCTGTTGAGTACGCAGAAATTATTGCTACAGCCGCCTCTAAGTCAGTCGGCCCGGGTACCCGTAAAAACATTGATGAATTTACCCGCACCACCGCCAGCGCTGTGGAAAAAGTCGGTGGCGCGAAAAAGGGTAAAGCCATTATCGTGATTAACCCCGCCGAGCCACCGCTGATGATGCGCGACACAGTGCACTGTTTAGTCGAAGGCGAGCCGGATCAAGCAGCCATTACTGCATCGATTCACGCCATGATTAAGCAAGTACAAAAATATGTGCCAGGCTACACCTTAGTCAACGGCCCAGTGTTTGACGGCAATCGCGTCTCGATCTTTATGGAAGTTGAAGGCCTAGGTGATTTCTTACCTAAATACGCTGGCAACCTCGACATTATGACCGCAGCAGCTGCACGTACTGCAGAAATGTTCGCAGAAAAACTACTCACCCAGACTGTGGCTTAAGGAGACTGTTATGGACCTTAAAGGCAAAAAAATTACCGTTCACGATATGTGCTTACGTGACGGCATGCACCCCAAGCAGCACCAGATCTCTCTGGATGAGATGAAAACCATTGCTCAAGGACTGGATGCTGCTGGTGTTCCGCTGATTGAAGTCACTCACGGTGATGGTCTCGGTGGTTCTTCAGTGAACTACGGCTTCCCTGCGCATACCGATGAAGAGTATTTGTCAGCGGTGATCCCACTGATGAAGAATGCTAAAGTCTCTGCCCTACTGTTGCCCGGTATCGGAACGGTTGAGCATTTGCACATGGCTAAAGATTTGGGTGTGAACACCATCCGCGTCGCCACCCACTGTACCGAAGCCGATGTCTCTGAACAGCACATCACTGAAGCTCGTAAGCTGGGTATGGATACTGTGGGCTTTTTGATGATGGCGCACATGAACAGTCCAGAAGGCCTGACCAAGCAAGCCAAATTAATGGAAAGCTATGGTGCCAACTGCATCTATATCACTGACTCAGCCGGCTATATGCTGCCCCACGATGTACATGCGCGTGTTTCTGCGATCCGCAATGCACTGGGCAAGGATATCGAGATTGGTTTCCACGGCCACCACAACTTATCTATGGGTGTATCCAACTCCATCGCGGCCATTGATGCCGGTGCCACACGCATTGATGCGGCGTGCGCAGGTTTAGGTGCGGGCGCGGGTAACACACCAATGGAAATCTTGATTGCCGTCTGCGATCGCATGGGCATTGAAACTGGTGTCGATGTGTTTGCTATTCAAGACGTGGCCGAAGATTTGGTGGTGCCGATTATGGACTTCCCAATCCGCAGTGACCGTGATGCGTTGACCATGGGTTACGCCGGCGTGTACGGCTCGTTCCTATTGTTTGCCAAACGTGCCGAAGCCAAGTATGGCGTATCTGCGCGTGAGATTCTGGTTGAAATGGGCCGTCGTGGCATGGTCGGTGGCCAAGAAGATATGATCGAAGATACTGCACTTACGTTGCTTAAGCAGCGTCAGGCCTCGGCCTAACGATTATGGGTAAACATACTGGCGGCAGTGCGCTTGGATGGCGCATCCATGGGTTTCTGGCACTTCTAGTGGTGACTTACGCTGGAAGTTTTATGGGCCGTCAGATCATGTCCGTAATGATCGAGCCGATCAAGCAAGAGTTCCATGTCAGCGATGCTGCCATGGGCTTGATCTCAGGCTTAGCCTTCGCTGTGGTGTACGCTTTTCTGGGGCTACCTGCAGGACGTTTATCCGACCGTCATACCCGCACACGAGTACTGGCCATCAGCCTAGGTCTCTGGGCTTTTGCCACCTTACTGTGCGGTTTTGCGGTGAGCTTTTGGATGTTAATCTTTGCGCGGATGCTAGTTGCCGCAGCAGAAGCTCCAGTTACACCCACATCCTTATCACTGATTTCTGATCTTTACCCACCGCACCGCCGCTCCTTAGCAATCAGCTTTTTTACTGGTGCGCCCACTATTTCCAGTATTCTCGGCCTGAGTATTGGCGCCTGGGTTATTGATAACTATGGCTGGCGTACGGGCTTTTATGCCATTGGTACACCACTGATTTTATTCTCACTGATCTTCTCACTCTTTGTTAAAGAGCCGACTCGCGGTCAGTGGGATACTGGCGGTGGTACTGAGCCGCCGCGCGAGGGCTTGATGCAAGCAGCTCTGACATTACTGCGCAACAAAGCCTGTTTTATTTTAATTGGCGCCAGTGCTATCACCACCTTCAGTGCTTTCTCGTTTGCCATGTGGAACACCTCTTTTTTGGTGCGCTCACACGAACTTTCGTTGCAACACGCTGGTATTTTAGCCGGTGTTGTCACAGGTATTGCCGCCGCCATTGGTAGTATCTTTAGCGGCTGGTTAACCGACCGACTCAGCGCTCATAACCGCGCTTGGTTGGTACGCATTCCGATTATTGGCCACTGTGTTGCGACCTTAGCCATAGTGGCGTACTTCCTCACCCCTGCTGGCATTGCTTTTGAAGTGGCCAGTGTCCCCGTGCCTACGGCTATGATTTGGTGTGCGATTGCCGGCTTCTTTACCGTGTTCTGGGTAGCTCCATCCTTTAACTTATTATCGCAACTGGTCACTCAGTGGCAGCGCGCCACGGTATTCGCTTTACAGACGGTGTTTACCACCTTATGCGGCGTCGGGCTCGGCCCATTAGTCACCGGCGCGATCAGTGATGCGCTGATTCCCCATGCGGGCGAAGAATCCTTACGTTATGCGCTGATTATCGTCAGTATCACGGTGATTGTTCCGGTACTGATGCTGTGGACGCTATTGCACAGCAAGCCATGGCTCAAGCCTGCTAGCACCACACCAGCGGCTTAAAAAGGCCATACCAGCGGAATCAGCGCCACCGATACTGTCCCTGCAATCAGGCTCAGCGGTATGCCAAGCTTAGCGTAATCAGCACCGGCAAATTAATACTGCCACGCGCACGACTCGCAGTAATACAGCCGCTGGCAATCATCGCCCCCGCAGCCAGAAATCCAGCTGCACAGCAGGAATAAACATCGCGACAACTGCAGTGTTATTCATAAAAGCGCTGAGGATACCAGCGGGTGCCACCAACACCAGATCAGCTTGGTAACGAGTGAACATCAGCGTGGACAAAACCGAGAGGAGTGTGACTACAGTTAGAATGCCTTCCCATCCCATAATATGCAGTACTCCTAGCAAACACAGTCGATCCGACGATGCTCTAGCATTCAAGCTCCCGCAGCGCCGTGCATCGTCCAAACAGACCAAACTCAAACCCATTAGGCTAGCTCAAAAAAATAGTCTAAATAGACGATGTGGCGCACCCCTACGCAGCCAACTATGCAACAACTATAAAAACAAAAATGGAGCATCGCCCTGTGAATTCTCAACCCGCTGTAACCTGGCGCAGTCACTATGCGCTAGGGGTGTTAGCCCTGATTTACATCTTTAATTACATCGACCGCCTGCTGGTATCTATTTTGGTTGAGCCTATTAAGCTGGAGTTTGGCGTCTCTGACACCATGATTGGTATGCTATCTGGGGTAGCCTTTGCCATATTTTACACCGCCTTTGGCTTACCACTGGGTCGTCTTTCAGACCGCATCGGACGCAAGCCAGTCATTGCCGCAGCCTGTGTAGCGTGGAGCATCATGACCATGCTCTGCGGTATCGCCACCAGCTTTACCATGCTGCTGTTGTTTCGTATCGGCGTGGCGATTGGCGAAGCGGGCGGCTCTGCGCCATCACTGGCGATGGTATCGCAACTCTACCCTGCTCGACTGCGCTCACGAGCGTTAGCAGTATTTTTAATGGGACCAGCAATCGGCTCTGTTGTCGGTCTGGGCTTAGGCGGCTGGATTGCTGAAATGTACGGCTGGCGCTGGGCATTTATTATCATCGGTGCGCCCGGAGTAGCGTTGGGGGTTATTCTTGCTCTGACAGTCACTGAAACAAAAATACCTGACTCACCCAGTGCAAACAATACCCCCTCACCTGCTGAAAAATTTATCGAGACATTCAAGCAATTGCTACGCACGCCAGCTTATGGCTGGATCGTGGGAGCCGCTAGCATTGCCACGGCATCAGGCTTTGCCGTGGGCACTTGGACACCCAGCTTTCTAATGCGCACTCACGCTCTTAGCATCCAAGAAGCAGGGTTGCTGATGGGGGTTGCCGGCGGCCTCACCTCTGCAGTCGGGACAATTTTCTGCGGCGTGGTAACGGATCGTTTAGTACGCCGTAACGCTGGTTGGCAACTTAGAACAGCTCTTATTGGCATAGCAATATGCATACCTTTTGGCATGTTATTTTATCTATGGCCCAGCGGTACGGCATTTTATCTAGGCAGCATGGCGATACCTACTGCATTTTTCTTCTATTTAGGTTTTGCCTTTTTTGCGACATGGTGGACGGTTCCTTTATTTGGTTCGCTCAGCTATTTATTTCCAACCCGTCAATTAGCGCAAGCCACAGCCTTATTATTTATGGGCACGACCTTACTAGGCGTGGGGCTGGGCCCTTTGCTGGTCGGCATGATGAGTGATTTCTTCAACGCCAGCATGGGTAACCGAGGCTTAGGCTATGCACTGGCTATTTGTATTGGCCTGCTATCTTTAACCTGTTTATGCCTCTTTATAGCCATCCCGCGCTACCGCAAACAGCTTGAAAACAACCCCATACAAAACTATGCAGCCACACCTGAAATGTGAGCAAAACCCTAGCCCAATCAAACGATGTCGGCTAGCAATAGCCGACCCTAGACTCGAATCAACAATTACAACAATAACTCACCCTCCGGGAGAATATGGACATGGCGGCAACGAAAGTAGGCACCATCGGTGTTATCGGCGGCACTGGTAACTTAGGTGCAGCGCTAGCACGACGCTGGCTGATCCCCGTGTGCGCCAGCTTTGCTCTGAGCGGTTTAGCACAAGCTGAGTCACCACCCCAACCCGGCGCGACTCAGTCCACAGCCCCATGGATGAGCGGATTCCCACCTGCACCTGAGCGCATTATCCGCAACTCTGATGCCGATTTCTTTGCCGGTGAAAAACTGCGCTGGACCGTGTGCCATATGCAGGAATTACTACCCACAAAAATTGTACACCGCGGCCTTAAGCCTGCAGTGGATCTTGTTTACCAACTCGATACAGACCTAGATAACGTCAGTTTTACCCCAACAGGCACGCAAGACACAATGACGTGGAATGAAGCATTTACCGTCAATAAAACTGACGGCCTCATCGTACTGCACAAAGGTAAAGTGGTGTATGAGCGTTACGACGGCTGCCTGGATGAACACGGTTTACATGCATCGATGTCCATGACCAAATCCTTGGTGGGCCTGCTTGCCGAAACCCTCATCGCCGAAGGTCAGTTAGATGAAAACGCCCTAGCAGGTGATTTAATTCCTGAACTCAAAGGCAGTGCATTTGGCAGCGCGACTGTGCGGCAAATTATGAATATGACCACCAGTCTGAAATACAGCGAGGACTATTCAGACCCTGAAGCCGATGTGTGGAAATACTCACAAGCTGCCAGCGCCATGCCCAAACCAGGTGACTATACAGGCCCACGCAGCTACTTTGAGTACCTACAAACCGTGCAAGCTGCAGGCAAGCATGGCGAAGCTTTTGCCTATAAAACCATCAACACCGATACCTTAGGCTGGATTATTTCGCGCAGCAGCGGCAAGTCCGTGGTTGAGCTGATATCAGAGCGTATCTGGCAACCGATGGGCGCTGAACAATCAGCCAACTTCACCATCGACTCCATTGGCACACCCTTTGCGGGCGGCGGACTCAGTGCTGGCTTGCGTGATTTAGCCCGTGTTGGCCAATTGATGCTCAACGACGGTCAAGTCAATGGCGAGCAGATAATACCTGCCGCAGCGATCAAAAGTATTCGCCGCGGTGGCGACCCTAAGCTGTTCACTAAAGCCGGTTACACCAGTATGCCCAAGGGCAGCTACCAGAGCATGTGGTGGCATTTGCATAACGCTAACCAAGCCTATGCTGCACGCGGTATACATGGTCAAACCATTTATATCGATCCGACCGCAGACATGGTTATCGTGCGCTTTGCCTCACACCCACAAGCAGCAAACGCAGCAAATGACTCAACCTCGCTACCTGCCTATCAAGCAGTGGCTGACCATCTTGTGAAGTAAGGCAACAGTCTGCTGGGTGAACATAGCCTTTGCTCACCCAGCACTTCACCGCAATTCTAAGGTAAATACGCTTCAAAACTCTCACGCAAGGTCGCTTCTGGCGTGGCATGGGTAGTTACCGCGACAACCGCGAGCAATCCAGGCCAATCACCCGCCTGCGGCAGCAATGCCTCATATCCAGCCTCCAGTGTCAGCCACAACAATGCATCATAAGGAAACGCGCTCCCGGCACTGGCCACACGTAGATCCAAGCTGGCATGCCGCACGCCCGGCACATCAGCCAGCCATTCCTGAGCAGCTTCTGCTACCCCTGCCTGATATGTCTCTAAATCCGCACCCACACACTGAAAAAGCAACAAATACCGCGAACACCCCAGTGTATCGTCAGCCGTACCCACCAGCGCTTGTTCACGTACAACCGCCACACGAATACGCTCAGGCAGCATAAACTGACGCTCGTCATCCAGCATCAAAGCTCTTGAGCGGGAGCGCATCACATCGCCGCCATCAAAGCTCGGCTCCATGCCAAACTCACTCAAGCAGTCAAAATCCACCGCCGTCGACTCAACTGCCAGATGGTTGCGAGTGTAGCGAGTAAAAGGAAAGTGCTTCATCCCTAACCAGCAGTGCGTATCTTCGTAATAGCTTTGAAACGCTGCAGGAGACAGATCAGGGCGACGAGTAATCAGAGAAATCGATTTCATATAGAGCCTTTATCAGTGGCAGTCAGAGACCAAATACTTCTATTTAAATAGTAATCAGCCGCACAAGCTAACCTAAATGGACGATGCCTAGTACAGGGCCGAGATAGACTCTAAGACATAGTTACACCTTTTAATAACAATAAGCCAAGAGCACCTACCATGACCAATTCGCCAGATCTAGCCGCGAAGCCAACGCCGAGCGCCGCTGCAACTGATTCATCCCCGACGCACCCATCCTCACCGGTATACCCCGATCAGCGCCAGGCTTGGATGGTTGTTGCGGGGATGGCGGTATCATTGTGTATTCTATTTGGCAGCACCTTGAACTCATTTGGGGTCTTTATTCCGCCGATCACCCAGACTTTTCTATCCACTAACGAAGAAAGCGCCAATATTGCCTCAGCCTTTATGCTGACCATGACTTTAGCTATGCCGCTAGCGGGCTGGTTGCTGGATCGCATTGGGCCACGCGCGGTGATGAGTTCGGGGGCGGTGCTGATGGGGCTTGGCTATTTTTTAGCATCAATGAGCAACGATATAAGCAGTATTACTTTAGCTATGGCAGTCAGCGGTGCCGGCGTTGGTGCCTCCACTTATATACCCTCTATCGCTTTAGTGATGCGCTGGGTCGACCTCAAACACCAAGGCCTAGCATTAGGCTTAATGCTCTCGGGCGGCTCTATTGGTGCGATGATCTTCCCTATGCTGCTGACACATATCACTGAGCTGTATAACTGGCGCGTAGCCATGCAATTTATTGCCACTCTGGCTCTGCTCGTTTGTGTACCGATTTTGCTGTGGCTGGCTCGCCTACCTCAGCAGCCATTACCGGACAGCAATCAAACTAGTAACCTACAAAACTTATCCGGAAAATCCATCGGCCAAGCCCTGCGCATGCCGCGTTATTGGCTTTGGGTGGGCGTGCAAATACTCGCAACACTCAGCACCCTAGGCATTATTGTCAATGTCATTCCTTACTTAATATCTGTGGGTTACTCCCCGCAAGAAGCGGCCACTATGTTTGCCTTTAAAAGCGTAGCAGGACTGTTAGGCAGCTTTACCTTCGGTGTTTTAAGCAGCCGCTGGGATATTAAACCCTTGCTAATGGTGGGTATGGCCATTGGTGGCTTTGGTATTTTTGCCTTGCTGTTGGGCAACGACCCTTCATTTGGCTTCGGCGCAATAGTCGCCTTTACTGTGGCTTGGGGCGCTACTTTTAACTTGGTCAACCAGCTATCACCGATGTTAATGGAAGAAACCGTTGGCCAACGCAATTTCGGCACTTTACTGGGGATTGGTAACTTAATTGCCGGTGTGGGCGCAGCCTTTAGCCCCAAGTTGATTGGCTATTTATTAGATACCTCAGGTAACTACTCCACAGCTCTGATGCTGTGCGCGGCCTGTATGATTGCCGCGTTAATCCCTCTGGCCTTTTTGCCCAAACGTATTCCTGTCAGCAGCACCGAGCAGGCACAATAAAGCAGCTCAATAGGAGGCTATGGTGCAAGATTATCCACTTTCTCAGGCTGCGCTCTTGGATCTGGTCGGACTGATTTATGAGTCCATCAATGCCGATACGCCTTGGTATAGCTTTGCCGATAACTTGCGCCAGACACTCGGCGCAAAAGCGGTCTCGGTGACCCTGCATCACTCGCCTGATGTGTTGCATGATATTCATGTGCTGGCGGCTGGAGCTGACGATCAAGTGGATTGGCTCAGCGCTGAACTCACCTACCGCGAGCGCTTTGCGCATATCGAACTGTTACAACCCAAGCAGGTTGCGCCGGGGCAAATACTGTATATCGATGCCTCGATGGTCGACAGGGAGTGCGCCGACTATTTTGCCGCTTTAGGCATTCAAGGCTCGCTGCGTACCTGCTTTAGCGAAGCGGCCAGCGACATGCGCTGCTGGATTGATATTGTGCTGGACACCACAACCGCCACTGCTGCGTTTATCCAGCAAGCCCGCGCCTTAGTTAAGCTGCTGTTACCGCATTTATCACGGGCCTTAGGTTTATACGCCAAGCTGCAGCAACAAGAGACCCAGCGTGACATTTATGAAGCCAGCCTAGATCACCTCTCACTCGGTTGCCTGATGCTCGACAGCCGGGCTCAGGTTCTGTGCACCAATCAAGCGGCTAAAGACCTGCTGCAACAGCACACTGGCCTTGCAATGGCACAACAGCGTTTGACGCTGCATGATAAACACACACAACACGAACTCAACCAAGCCATCAACCACGCCCTCAAGCAACGTGCACAAACATGCTGTATTGATGATGAACGCTTAATGCGGGTGCGCTTAACCGATGGCATGTTGCTCGGTTTACGTGTCACCCCCGCCCCTGTGATCAGTCACTATCAAGGCCTGCGTGCACCTCATGTGATCATTTATCTCACCCACCTTGGCGTCGGCCACAACAACACATCAAGCGCTGAATACGCCAGTGCCGGCGCCGCAGTGGCACGTCTATTTGATCTCACACCACAAGAAGGCAAGCTGGCTTTGTTACTGGCCGCCGGCAGCAGCATGACCGAAGCCTCTGAGCAACTCGGGGTTGCAGTTTCAGCTGCGCGCAACTACTCCAAGAGTATCTATGCCAAACTGAATATCAGGGGACAAAATGATTTAGTGCGCCTGATTTCTAAGAGCTTTGCGCTACTGCGTTAAACACTGGTACCAACTGGCACTAGCGCCCTCAGCCTCACCCTGCGTAGGATTGAATTAGGAGGCTTGCACCTATTGTGGTTCAGCTATTTTTTATCCGCTATCGAGGTATAAGACATTGAGTTGGAAAAAATACGTAGACTCACAGGGAGCGCAAGCCCCATCACGCGCCAGCTATGAAGCAGGCAGCGTACCGATTAATTACAGCGGCTGGCCACTGGAGCAACCTGCCACCCAATACGCAGCATTAAGCGAAGATATTGATACTGATGTGGTGATTATCGGTGCGGGCTTAGCGGGTGCCTCTGTCGCTTTACATTTGGCTGAGCGCGGCGTAAATGCAGTCGTACTGGAAGCTGATCAACCCGGAGGCGGGGCTTCCGGGCGGAATGCGGGGCATATTCAGCCTAACTTGGCGTCATTTGAGCCACTTAAAGCACATAAAGACGGTGGCAAGGCATTTGTTGATTACTTTACCAGCCATCGTAATATCGTCTTTGATTTGTCCAAAAAGTACAATATGGATGCTGATGTAATCGCCTGTGGACTGGTTGAAGCAGCCAAAAAGCCCCATGCTGACCTTGAGCAAAAAGCCAAACTCTGGCAATCACACGGCTACAATATCGATATTATCGGCGCAGATAAGCTCAAAAGCATGCTCGGTACCGATGTCTATCATTACGGTGTGCATTGGCACGAAGGTGGCCAAGTTAATCCTTACCTGTTCACCAATGGCATGGTCAGCGCAGCAGTCAAACTCGGTGCGCAAGCGTATGGTGATTCCAGGGTATTGGCCTGCGAGCCCTCGGGTAAAAACTGGCGGGTACGCACGGCCACCGGCAGCGTCACCGCACCACAAGTGATCATTTGCACTAACGGTCATGCCGACAGCTCTTTTTTCCCAGAGCTGCAACACACCAACTACCCTCTTGTCGCCTGCGGTTTGGCCACTCGCCCACTGCCCGATGATTTACTCGCTACCATCAACCCTGCTCGCGTAGTGTTATCACAGCACCCCGCTGGCTTGTATCCGTTGGTGATTGATAAGCGTAATCGCCTGATTACTGCAACCATTCCCGGCATGGGCCGCGCGCAGCAAGCTGATCAATATTTCGCTTACTTTCTGCGTTATCTGCACCGCACCTTTCCAGCGACGCGCCAAGCCAATATCACCATGGAGTCGTACTGGACCGGCATGACCGCCAACTCATCCCATCATTATGATCAGTGCTATCCAAAGCTCTATCAGGTGGCCAACGGTGTACACGGACTGATGAATTTTGGCTCGTGGGGCAACCTATTAGGACCGATGATGGGCATGAGCTTAGCCAACGCCCTCGCCGATGGCCGCTTAGATGACTGCGTATTGCCGATTGAAACACCACACAAGGTACGCTTCCCTGGCCTGTTTGAAACTAAAATACGCCGCACGCTAATCCCCATTGCCCGTGTCGCTGACCGTTTTGATCTAACCTAAACACGCAGCAGCGATCACCCGTACAGGCTGTGGTGCGGCTATCGCACGTAGTTCGCAGCTTGGTATATCGCTCGACAACAGCAACAGAAACTGCGGTTAAACACTTATTTCAAGATAAGCTTTGACACATTGCAAAATCTGCGTATACTTATCGGCGCGGGATGGAGCAGTTTGGTAGCTCGTCGGGCTCATAACCCGAAGGTCGTAGGTTCAAATCCTGCTCCCGCAACCATATTTAAAAGCCTTAACTTACAATGAGTTAGGGCTTTTTTTATGCCTGTCATTCCTGCTTTTAAAATCGTCTAAAAAGGCTCTGTGACACTTCTGTGCCCAAACCGTGCCCTGTGCGTGCCCATTTTTAAATTCCAAGTTTTTTGATCTGATGGATTTTGACCGTAAGTCTTTGCAAGGCTCGCCTACTTTGTAGCGCATCTTGGCACCATATCAAGACCTAACTCTTGTCGCCTGCCACCCTAGCAATACCCAATACTCACTCTTTAATGCCTGCCCATAGCAATAGCGCTCTCAACACAATTGATATCAAGCCCGCTATCGCTCACTGCTAACGTTTATGCAGAATCATCCAAACCTTTCGGCTCTACACGATTATAAAATCGAATGGTATTACGCCCGCCTTCTTTTGCGTCATACATCGCTGTATCAGCTCGCTTGAATAATCCTTCAATGCCGACTTCTTGACCTAAGAACAATACGACACCGATACTCGCCGTACAGTCGTGCTCTATCGCGATATCAGCCTTACCATCACAATTTAAAGTGATCTGATAGACCGCGGCTAAAGCGATGCGGATCTTTTCGGCAATCGCATATGCTTGTGCATACGCCTGCGCTTCGTCGGCATGAAGCTCACTCAGCACCACGATAAACTCATCGCCACCGAAGCGTGCAACCGTATCAATTTCGCGCACGCTCTGTGTCAGTCTGCGTGCCACTTCAATTAAGAGTCGATCACCCGCAATATGGCCGTGTGAGTCATTAATAGGTTTAAAGTTATCAAGATCAAGAAACATCAATGCGCCATAGCAGGCTTTGCGTTTGCTGACCGCCATGGCTTGATACAAACGATCATTGAGCAGATGCCTATTGGGGAGATGGGTGAGTGGATCGTAGAACGCCAATTGGCGGACTTGATCTTGCATCTGCTTGCGCTCAGTAATTTCTCTAGAAATACCGTAAAAGCCAATCACCTTACCGTTCAAATCAAACTCAGGGTTGTAGCAGACCTCGCCCCAGATCCAGCTGCCATCTTTACAACGATGCCGTGCTTCAAATGTGACGTCGGTCAGTGGCTGCCCCAACCTTTCAGCCTCATGCCTTTGTTCGCCAGCCTTAACGATGGCGGCAATACCCTCATCATCAAACATTTCAAAAACACGGTGGCCAATCACCTCTTCGGCGCTGTAGCCACGCTGCTTTTCATCCGATGGACTGATATAAGTGAAGCGATATTCACCATCCAGCTTCCACACAACATCCACTGCATTTTCAGTCAGCATGCGAAAATGAGTTTCACTTTTACGCAAAGCATCTTCAGTTTCTTGGTGCTCGATAATCGTTTGCGCAAGTTGTTTATGAGTCAGTTTTAACTGAGCATTAAGCTCACAAATTTGACTTGCTTGCTCGGCTGACTGCTGTTCTAAAAACAGATTGCGCAGCATACATGCATCTGGCGAATCATCACCTATTGCATACATCTGGGCATGCTCATCAAACAGTCGACGTATGATAGCTTTATCGTCTGAATTCATATTTTTCCCCAATAGAATTACGAGCGTCCGCTGCACATTCAATCTATAAAACTATTCGTAAGGAAAGCGAGATACAAGCCTAAAACCTTAAGGATAAGCAGTTATTGATAATAAATACGCCAACTCTAGTATGCTGCTCTCAAGCCTACATAATCACTCTATACACCCTCTTAGCAATACCCTATTCGGCTTATAGCTCCTTGATTGTTAAGGCTAGTGCAATCTTCAAGACAGCTGCCTGCTTAGCATTCATTAAACTGTCATCTAATCCCCTTAGTATTCAACCCATCGGATGGCGCAGGCTTCCGTGCTGGCACACCAGTGTCAGTTCAGTTGGGTGAATCAATCGGAGATATTCATGACCGTGAAAATAAAAGCACTGGCGACAGCCATCAGTCTTTGTACCGCATTTGCAACATTTTCTGCGACCGCAGCAGTGGATGCCGCGCTGCCAGACTACGAGCGTGCCAGTGGTATTTCAGGCAACTTGACCAGTATTGGTTCCGACACACTGGCGAACCTGATGACACTCTGGGCACAAGAATTTAAAAAGAACTACCCCAATGTGAACATTCAGATCCAAGCAGCAGGCTCTTCGACCGCACCGCCAGCACTGGCAGAAGGCACAGCCAATATGGGCCCCATGTCGCGGATGATGAAAGACAGCGAAATTCAAGCCTTTGAAGAACGTCACGGTTACCGACCCACTGCGGTCCCTGTTGCGATTGATGCGCTGGCCGTCTATGTGCATAAAGACAATCCCATTGAAGGGCTGACGATTGAGCAAGTGGATGCGATTTTCTCTTCCACGCGCCGCTGCAGCACCGCCGCAGATGTCACCCGCTGGGGCGATTTGGGCTTAACCGATGCATGGGCTGATCGTCCGATTCAGCTTTATGGCCGCAACTCAGTGTCCGGCACCTACGGTTACTTTAAAGACAACGCCCTGTGTAAAGGCGACTTTAAAAATAACGTGAATGAACAGCCAGGTTCGGCTTCAGTGGTGCAATCGGTATCCTCCTCACTGAATGCCATTGGTTATTCTGGGATTGGCTACCGCACCTCATCCGTACGGGCAGTGCCCTTAGCAGCTAAAGCCGGCCAGCCGTTTATCGAAGCCACTCCAGAGCAAGCCGCATCGGGCGATTTCCCTCTCGCGCGCTACCTCTATGTGTATGTGAATAAGCGCCCTAACCAAACCTTAGCGCCGCTCGACCGTGAGTTTGTAAAACTGATGCTCTCCAAGCAAGGTCAGGAAGTTGTCAATCGCGACGGTTATGTGCCCTTGCCAGCCACAGTGGTTACAAAACTGCATACAGATCTCGAGCTTTAAGCGCTGCATTTACAGATCTACAAAAGGGGCTTCGGCCCCTTTTTCTGTTTGTCATTTAACTGTCACACAAACGTCTTAAAGTACCTCTAACGTTTCGTTCAAGGGTCAGGCAATGCAGGATATATCGTCGCTATTAGAGCAGGAACTGAACAGTCCGCGCATGCGTACTCGTCGTAAATTGCGCGCATGGAAAGATCGGCTAGCACGGCGAGCCATTGCGCTGGGCGGTTTAAGTGTGATTGCCGCGATCACGCTGATTTTCTTTTATCTGCTCTATGAAGTGATGCCGCTGTTTAAAAGCGCCACTATTCAACATGAAAGCAGCTTTGCATTGCAGGAGCCCGCGCGCTCGAGCAACATTCTGACCTTGTTCACCGAAGAGCAGAATGAAATTGCCGCACTCCTGACGGAGAACGGTAAGTTACTCTTTATCAATGCACACAATGGGCAGCCGCTGTCTGAGCAGCAGCTGCCCTTGCACGATGCGGCAATCACTAGTCTAAGAGTCAAAACACCGGGCGATGACACGCTGTTGCTCGGTCTGAGCAATGGTCAAGCCATCGCTATTGATACCACTTTTAAAGTTGAATTTGATCCTGAAGGGCAACGCTTAGGGGTCAAACCCCGTGTCACTCAGCTGTTTAACGGCCAAGCGCTGCAACTGGATCCCCAGCAACGACCGCTTAAGTATATTACTCAGCAAAGATCACCCGAGGGCATGTTGCTTGCCGGCCTTGTCGATGAGGGTCAGATTGTCATGACCTTGCTCAGCCAGCGCACCAACTTTATCAGTGGCGAAGTGCAGGAATCTCTGCAGCCCATCGACTTTCCCAGTAGCACGGCTTATCAGCGTTTGCTGATTGCGCCCGACCACCATTATATTTTTGCGCTGCGCAACAGTGGTCGTCTCGATGTGTATGACTCGCGTAATCTTGACAATATTCAGCTCTCACACACCGTACCATTAGTGGAGCCAGGACAAGAGGTCACGCAGATGATCTTCCAACTGGCGCAGCAATCATTACTTGTCGGTGACTCACAAGGACAGATCACTCAGTTCTTTATGGTGCGCGATGAGCATAACCTGCAGCAGTTGACTAAAATCCGCACCTTAAAATTAGGTGATGCGCCGATTCAAGTACTGGAAGCCGAACAACGTCGCAAAGGTTTTGTGGCGATTGATAACACCGGCCGCGTGGGTATCTTTAATACCACTGCAGAAAAGACCGCCATTGATCAGCCGCTGCTACAAGGTGAGCCGCTACTGGCGGCCCTTGCCCCACGCGCATCGATGTTATTAGTGCAGGATGCGCAAGGCGTGTTTCAGCGTTACGCCATTGATAATTCACACCCAGAGACCTCAATGAAATCACTCTGGGGTAAAGTCTGGTACGAGGGCTACAACGAGCCACAATACACTTGGCAATCATCATCCGCTTCAACTGAATTTGAGCCGAAATTCAGTCTGACTCCTTTGGCCTTTGGCACACTGAAAGCCGCGTTTTATGCGATGTTGCTATCGGTGCCGCTGGCTGTATGTGGCGCGATGTATACCGCCTACTTTATGGCCCCTGCTGTACGCCGCAAGATCAAACCCGTCATTGAGTTGATGGAAGCTTTACCTACCGTCATCTTAGGTTTCTTTGCCGGTTTATTCCTTGCGCCCTTTATGGAAACCCATCTGCCTGGCGTATTTGCCGTATTACTGCTACTGCCGCTCGGCATCGTCACCTTTGCCTTTGCTTGGGCGCAGCTGCCTGACCGGGTGCGTGATTTCGTACCTGACGGCTGGCATGTGGTGATCTTAATTCCATTAGTCATTGTACTGGCGTGGTTATCCTTTAGCTTAAGTCAGCCGCTGGAACTGTGGCTGTTCAATGGCGATATGCGCAGTTGGCTGAGTAATGATCTCGGGGTTAATTTTGACCAACGTAATGCCATGGTGGTGGGTTTCGCCATGGGTTTCGCGGTAATTCCAACCATTTATTCCATTGCCGAAGACGCCTTATTTGGCGTGCCGAAATCCTTAAGTCATGGCTCTTTAGCCCTGGGTGCAACGCCCTGGCAAACCCTAGTCAGAGTAGTGTTACCCACCGCCAGCCCAGGGATATTTTCTGCGGTGATGATCGGCATGGGTCGTGCCGTCGGCGAGACCATGATTGTCTTAATGGCCACCGGTAATACGCCAATTATGAATGCCAATATCTTTGAAGGCATGCGCACCTTAGCGGCGAATATCGCCGTGGAAATGGGTGAGTCAGCGCTTGGTAGTAGCCATTACCGTATTTTATTTCTGGCAGCCTTGGTGCTGTTCTTATTTACCTTCGTGGTTAACACCTTGGCTGATCTGGTGCGACAACGACTGCGTAAAAAATACAGCACGCTGTAATACAGCACAGGCACAGATTTAGGAGCTGAAGATAT
>DATERP010000083.1:0-5354 GCA_035271385.1 Thiopseudomonas sp.
GCCATCTTCTCAGTACACTGTCATAACGACTTAGGTTTAGCGGTAGCTAACTCCTTAGCTGCGGTGGTGGCGGGTGCGCGTCAAGTGGAATGTACGATTAACGGCTTGGGTGAGCGCGCGGGTAACGCAGCACTGGAAGAAATCGTGATGGCGATCAAAACCCGTCAAGACCTGCTCGGTGTGCATACCAATATTGATACCCCGCATATCCTGAGCGTTTCGCGCATGGTCTCCGGTATTACCGGTTTTCCAGTGCAGCCTAACAAAGCCATTGTCGGTGCCAACGCTTTTGCGCATGAGTCAGGTATTCACCAAGATGGCGTACTTAAGCACCGTGAAACCTACGAGATTATGGCTGCAGAAGATGTTGGCTGGAATGCTAATAAAATGGTCATGGGTAAGCACTCAGGCCGCAGCGCATTCCGTAGCCGTTTGTTAGAGCTGGGTATTGAATTTAGCAGTGATACTGAACTGAATGCCGTGTTTGCACGCTTTAAAGAATTAGCCGACAAAAAGCATGAAATCTTCGATGAAGATTTGCAGGCGTTAGTGTCTGAAACTTTAAATCAAGAAACCCCTGAGTTTTACAAATTAGTCAGCTTAGAAGTGGCCAGTAAAACGGGTGAAGTGCCGCACGCGCACATTATTCTGAATGTGGATGGTCAAGAAGTCGCCAGCGATGACCAAGGTTCCGGCCCGGTTGATGCGGCCTTTAAAGCCATTGAGAAAGTGGCAAAATCCGGTGCAACTTTACAACTGTATTCAGTCAATGCCATTACCCAAGGCACGGACTCACAAGGTGAGGTGACCGTACGTTTAGAGCGCGGCGGTCGTATCGTCAATGGTAACGGTGCCGACACTGATATCGTGATTGCTTCAGCTAAAGCGTACTTAAATGCGCTGAATCTGATGCATTTAGGTGCTGATAAAGCGCATCCGCAGGTGGATGGTGTGTGACTAGCACAGCGAATATGATGCACGCACAGGAAGTCCGGCGCCAAGCTATGCTGCAGGCCATGCGTATTGATGTGTGGCTACCGCGGCAGACCTTAGTTAATGCGGCGCCCTCGCGTGAGATGTTGCTCGATTGGGAAACCATTGATCAAGTAGCAATTCAACCCGCAGTGCAAACTATGCCGCGGCCACAAGCCGCGGCAGCCAGTAGCGCTATCAGTGCGCCAGCGGTGCGCAGTGGCGAGCGTGTTTCGGTACGGGATAAATTAGCCTTAGCTGCGATTAAGCCCAAGGCTAAGCCTAACGTCAGCGCGCCGGTCACTGCGCCAGTTGAGCAGCCTGCCACACAGCCTGCATCAATTGCGGCTGAACCTATTCCGCGTTTTGCTTTGCAAATGTTACGGGCCGATAACTGCTTGCTGTTGGTTGACTTGCCTACCGGCGAAGCCTTTCAAAGCCGTGACCCGGATTATCAGTTACTTAAAGATATGCTACGCGCAGCAGGTTTAACTGATCAGCCTCGTTTTTTACGCCAAGGCACACCCTTGGTCTGGCCGATTTTACGCACTGGTAATTTGATGCACAGTCAAAATGCAGCAGCAGCGCGTGCCTGCGTGCGTGACCTGCTAAGTGTTGAGCAGCAAGCTGAGCTCACAGGCTGTATTTGGTTGCTGGGTGAACAAGCCGTGCGCTTTGGTAGTGCTGCCGATGATGTTGCTCTGTATCAACTGCAGCCCTTTACTGAGGACGTGCAGGCATGGAGCTTACCCAGCTTAGAAAGTGTCTTGGAGCAGCCATTATTAAAGCGTGATATTTGGCGCAGTATGTGTGCACATCGCGGGCTTTGGCAGGTTAATAATGATTGATGCTATTGAATTTCGTCCCATGCAACTTGCCGACTTAGAGCAGGTGGTAGCCCTTGAGCAGCAGGCCTTCTCACACCCTTGGTCGCATAAACTCTATGTGGATGCTTTAAGCAGCTATGAGTGCTGGATGATGTATGTTGATGGTCAGCATGTGGGACACGGGGTGATCAGTCAGGTCTTGGATGAGGCGCATTTACTGAATATTGCTATAGCGGTTGAGCAACAAGGCCGCGGTTTAGGTTTACAATTATTAGAGCATTTAATGCAGCGTGCCATTGAGCGCGGTTGTGTGGAATGCTTTTTAGAGCTGCGCGCCTCCAATCAGTCCGCCTACCGTTTATATGAGCGCTTTGGTTTTAATGAGATCGGCCGGCGTCGTGATTATTATCCAGCGCCCGGTGGGCATGAAGATGCGTTAGTGATGGTCTGTACTTTATTTGCAGATTAACTGCAGTGCTAAAAAGTGTGACCGCTGTGCTATGAGTTGTGTCAAAGTGCAGATGTGTGATAAAGAACACGAAATAACCGAGGAAACTATGCCTGAATTACAACAGCTGTTTGATAATAACGTCCGTTGGTCTGAGTCGATCAAGAAAGATGACCCTACCTTTTTTGAGCAGCTCGCGAAGCAGCAAGCACCAGAGTACCTGTGGATTGGCTGTTCAGATGCCCGCGTTCCTGCTAATGAAATTGTCGGCATGTTGCCGGGCGATTTATTTGTGCACCGTAATGTGGGTAACGTGGTATTACATACTGACCTCAACTGTTTGTCAGTGATTCAATATGCAGTAGATGTATTGAAGGTTAAACATATTTTAGTCACCGGCCACTATGGCTGTGGTGGTGTGCGTGCCGCGATGCAGGATAAGCAGGTCGGTTTAACGGATGCATGGTTGCGTGGTATTCGTGACCTGCATTATGAACACTACGATGAGCTGGCTAAGCTGCCAACAGAAGAAGAGCGTGTGGATCGTTTGTGTGAGCTCAATGCCATTGAGCAAGTGGCCAATGTCAGCCATACCGCTATCGTGCAGAACGCTTGGCACCGTGGCCAGAAATTGTCGATTTATGGTTGTGTGTACGGGATTAAAGATGGGCTGTGGAAAAATTTAAATGTCACGATCAAAGGGCTTGATCAAGTGGCACCGCAGTTTCGTTTACGCAAGCGTGACTAGTCACTCAGCACGTTAAATATACAACTGCAGCAGCCCAGAGATACGGGCTACTGCAGTTGCTTAAGTCCTAAGCGGACTTGCTCGCCGCCATTTGATACGCGGTTTCTAGAGCAATATGAATGCTTCCCGTATCAATCTCACCTGTTCCCGCCAGATCCAGGGCAGTGCCGTGATCCACTGAAGTGCGGATAATAGGCATGCCTAAAGTGATGTTCACAGCTGAACCAAAGCCGCGATGCTTAAGCACGGGTAAACCTTGATCGTGATACATGGCTAGCACGGCATCACACTGCTTCAAGTTGTGCGGAGTAAACAAAGTATCAGCCGGTAACGGGCCGACTAAGTCCATGCCTTCAGCGCGTAAACGCTCCAGCGTAGGTTGAATAATATCCAGCTCTTCACGACCCAAATGACCATCTTCACCGGCATGTGGGTTGAGGCCACACACGAGAATACGGGGCTTTTTAATCGCGAACTTCTGCTGTAAATCAGTGTTGAGAATACGTGTAATAGTTTCCAAGCGCTCGCTAGTAATCGCATCTGCTACATCACGCAGCGGTAAGTGCGTGGTCACTAAAGCGACACGTAAACCGTGCGTCGCCAGCATCATCACCACTTGTGGCGAATGGGTTAGCTCTTGTAGAAACTCGGTATGCCCTGAAAAGGGCACGCCAGCATCGTTAATAATGCCTTTGTGTACCGGGGCAGTAATCATTCCGGCAAATACGCCATCAATGCAGCCTTGACCCGCACGCGTGAGTGTTTCTAACACGTGCTGGGCGTTGGCTTGATTGAGCTGACCGGCCACTGCAGGCTCGTACAGTGGCGTATCCCACACATAGAGACTGTCAGCAGGGGCTGGCTGATCAGGCCAAGCATCAGGTTGCACATCTAGGAGTTGCACCTGTAGGCCCAGTAATGCAGCGCGCTCACTGAGTAAGGCACTGCTAGTAATCGCAATCACCGGGTAGGGCTGTACTTCATGCGCTAACATTAAGCATAAGTCAGGGCCAATACCAGCTGGCTCACCAGCTGTTAAAGCAAAGCGCAAAGTCATAAGTCTTTAATCTCCACATAGGCTTCGTCACGAATTTGACCGAGCCATGTTTGCAATTCTTCATCGTATTTACGGTTGCGCAGTAAGTTGAGTGCTTGCTGCTCACGCATTTGTGCACTGCTGTCGGTGCTACGACGATCGAGTACTTGCAGAACGTGCCAGCCAAATTGACTGGCAAAAGGTTTAGACAGTTGACCAATCGCAGTGCGTGCCATTTCTTCGCGGAATTCAGGCACTACAGAGCTAGGGTCAACCCAGTTCATATCACCACCATTGAGGGCTGAACCTGGATCTTCAGAGAACTGCTTGGCAAGTGCAGCAAAGTCTTCGCCGCTGCGCAAACGCTCATACAAACGGTTGGCCAGTTTTTGTGTTGCTTCAGGGCTGCGAATCTCGCTGGGCGTGAGTAAAATATGGCGTACATGTACTTCATCGCGATACATCACTTGATCGCCACGCTTATCTAACAGCTTGAGCATAATAATGCCGCCAGCGGTACGCGTTGGTTCAGTGACTTGGCCGATCGACATTTCACCCACTAAACGATCAAAGGGGGGTGGTAATTGTGCTGCGCGACGCCAGCCCATATCACCGCCTTCAAGCGCGTTTTCACTGGCTGAATAGCTGATGGCGAGTTGCGAGAAGTCACCGCCATTTTTGAGCTTTTGCACAATAGTGGCGACTGTTTTTTGTGCTTGATCTAACTCGGCACTGGTGGCGCCATCGGGAACTGGAACTAGAATATTGGCCAGTTCATATTCTTCAGCCAATTGCATCTTGCCTAAGTCGGAGGCCAGAAAGTTTTGTACTTCTTGGTCGGTGACTTGGACGCGCTCAGTCACACGGTACTGGCGCACACGGCTGATAATCATCTCATTGCGAATTTGTTCGCGCGCATCTTCGAGGCTTAAGCCATCAGCCGCCAGCGCTTGTTCAAATTCTTTTTGCGTCAGACCGTTGCGTTCAGCGATAGTCGCCAAGGACGCACTCAGTTCTTCATCGCTGACACGAATCCCAGAACGCTCAGCAATTTGCAATTGAATCGCATCAATAATTAAGCGTTCCATCACTTGTTGGCGCAACACATCATCTGGAGGCACTTCAACGCCACGCTTACTGAGGGTTTGCTGCACTTCTTTGAGGCGCGTTTGGTACTGACTGAGCATCACTACATCGTTATCAACAATAGCAGCGATGCGGTCTAGTTTTTGCTCTGCTGCGTGCACAGTACCGGCGAGCATAGTGCTCACCAGTACCAGCGCAGATAGGGGTTTAATAAGCATTGTTTTCACGTTCACGGTA
>DATERP010000084.1:0-2888 GCA_035271385.1 Thiopseudomonas sp.
TCACTTAATGCACGCAACACGCAACGACCGATACGGCCGTATCCATTAAGTGCAACTCGAAATGGGCGTGCAGACATAGCTATCCTTTCGCGAAAGCTTTACAAAAATAAACCGCGCACAGCACTAAGCTCCACGCGGTATGACAATGACACCAGCAGTATTTATTCGTCGTCCAGCAACTCGGCAGCAACGTTAAGGACGTCATCCAGAGTAAAGCCAAACATCTCAAATAACTGATTAGCAGGCGCTGACTCACCATAGGTTTGCATGCCAATCACGCGGCCATCAAGGCCGACGTACTTATACCAAAAGTCTGCGTGCGCCGCTTCAATGGCAATACGTGCGCCAACTTCAATCGGCAGTACGGCTTGCTTATACTCTGCATCTTGCGCATCAAACACGCTGGTGCACGGCATGGAAACGACACGAACTTTGTGGCCTTGTTCAGTCAATGCGTTATAAGCATTCACCGCCAAGCCGACTTCTGAACCGGTCGCAATCAAGATCAACTCAGGCTCGCCTGTGCAATCTTTGAGGATATAACCACCGCGCTCGATATCAGCAATTTGCGCAGCGGTACGCTCTTGGTGATCAAGGTTTTGACGACTAAAGATCAGCGCGCTTGGACCCTGCTTACGCTCTAAAGAGTACTTCCAAGATACAGCAGACTCCACCGCATCGCATGGACGCCAAGTATCGAGGTTCGGCGTGGTACGCAAGCTGGTCAACTGCTCAATCGGCTGGTGGGTTGGACCATCTTCACCCAAACCAATGGAGTCGTGGGTGAACACATAGAGCACGCGCTGCTTCATCAGCGCTGACATACGCACGGCGTTACGCGCATATTCCATAAACATCAGGAAGGTCGCGCCGTAAGGAATCAAACCGCCATGCAGCGCCACACCATTCATAATGGCGCTCATACCGAACTCACGCACACCGTAGAATACGTAGTTACCTGAGGCATCAGTCTCAGAGACACCTTTACAACCTTTCCATAAGGTCAGGTTGGAACCAGCTAAGTCAGCAGAACCACCGAGTAACTCAGGCAGTAAAGGACCGTAGGCATTCAGGCTATCTTGGCTGGCTTTACGGCTAGCAATGCTTGCGCCTTTAGCCGCTACTTCAGCAATGTACTGCGCTGCTTTGTCAGCAAAATCAGCTGGTAAGTCACCGGCCATGCGACGCTTAAACTCAGCAGCCAACTCTGGGAACTCAGCAGCATAAGCGGCAAAACGCGCATCCCACTCAGCTTCAGCTTTGGCACCGGCTTCCTCTGCGTTCCACTCAGAGTAGATATCCGCAGGAATTTCAAACGGGCCATGCGGCCAGTTCAACTCAGCGCGGGTTAAGGCGATTTCTTCAGCACCCAGTGGCGCGCCATGGCTGGTTTCTTTACCGCCACGATTGGGTGAACCAAAACCAATGACGGTTTTGCAGCAAATCAGGGTCGGCTTGTCGCTTGCACGGGCCGCTTCAATGGCAACTTCGATTTCGTCAGCATTGTGACCATCAACGTTACGGATCACATGCCAACCGTAGGCTTCAAAACGACGTGGTGTGTCATCACTGAACCAGCCCTGCACCTGACCATCAATGGAAATACCATTGTCATCATAAAATGCAGTCAGCTTATTCAAGCCTAAAGTACCGGCTAATGAGCACACTTCATGGGAAATACCTTCCATCAAGCAGCCATCACCTAAGAACACATAGGTTTGGTGATCAACAATGTCATGCTTGGGACGGTTAAATTGCGCTGCCATGACTTTTTCAGCTAAGGCAAAACCCACCGCATTGGCTAAACCCTGACCCAATGGGCCAGTTGTGGTTTCAACACCAGCGGTGTAACCGTACTCAGGGTGACCTGGAGTGCGGCTGTGCAGTTGACGGAAGTTTTTTAAATCATCCAGATTGACGTCATAACCGGTCAGGTGCAGTAATGAATACAGCAGCATCGAGCCATGGCCATTGGACAATACAAAGCGGTCACGGTCTAACCATTGTGGATTTTTTGGATTGTGCTTCAGATGATCACGCCACAGAACTTCGGCGATATCGGCCATGCCCATCGGGGCACCCGGGTGGCCACTGTTGGCTTTTTGCACAGCATCCATGCTGAGGGCGCGAATGGCATTGGCTCGCTCACGACGGCTGGGCATTACTAAATCTCCTGAAGCTAAAAATAAAATAAAGACGGCTATTTTCGCCCACCTAAACGCAGGGGGCAACGTTTGCAGTAAATCAAAGGTGCGATTATAGCGGATAACCACACAGAAGGCGGCATTAAAGACAGGACAAAAATGCGTTAGCAAAAGTTCAGGCAGGGTGTAGAGCAGATTGTCGCGCTATGCTGCATTATGAATAAATGCTCAGCATGAAAAGCACAACAGCCTTACGTCAGGCGCAAAGCTGTTGTTTTTATTGGGTATTACAGACCGGCAGCAGAGCGCAGTGCTTCAGCGCGGTCGGTTTTTTCCCACGAGAACGCGGTGAAAGTGTCATCGCCAACGGTCATTTCATATGGATTGCGACCGAAGTGGCCGTAAGATGCAGTGGCTTGATACATCGGGTGCAGCAAATCAAGCATATTGGTAATAGCGTATGGACGCAGGTCAAACACATCACGCACCAGCTTGATGATTTGCTCATCGCTGACTTTGCCCGTACCAAAGGTGTTCAAAGAGATCGATGTTGGCTGTGCCACACCAATGGCATAAGACACCTGAATCTCACAACGCTCAGCCAAACCGGCAGCAACGATATTTTTCGCTACATAACGGCCCGCGTAAGCCGCACTGCGGTCAACTTTAGATGGGTCTTTACCCGAGAACGCACCACCACCATGACGCGCCATACCACCGTAGGTATCCACGATAATTTTACGA
>DATERP010000085.1:0-6625 GCA_035271385.1 Thiopseudomonas sp.
TGGTGGCTACACCGGGATTTGAACCTGGGACATCAGCATTATGAATGCTGCGCTCTAACCAACTGAGCTATGTAGCCAACTTGGCGCGCATTATTCACCTAATTCGAAAACCTGTCAAGCGCATAATGCAAATAATGTTAGGAAAATGCCAAATAAGTGCAAAAAGCCTGTTTTATTGAATAATTCATGCCCGCGAGCACAAAAATCCGCTCACGCACTGAAGCTTGATCCACCACAACAGCCGCGCACTTAACTGCTGGCAACGGTGCAGCAGCGCCCAATACAGTTTAAACTGCCCACAAAACACCTCAACAGCAATGCCTGTAACAGGACCTGTGGAACCATGATCGATTTCAGCAAAAAAAAATTTCTAGTCGTAGATGACTTTTCTGAGTTTCGCAGCTCCATTCGCGGCATTCTGCGCTTGCTTGGTGTACAAGATATCGATATGGCGGCCAATGGCAACGAAGTCTTGGAACTGTGTCGACATAAACGTTATGACGCCATTTTACATGATTACAATTTAGGTGACGGCCTCAATGGCCAGCAGGTTTTGGAACAGCTGCATGCTGAACAGCTACTATCACCCCACTGCATCTTTATTATGGTCACCGCAGAAAACACCCAAGCCATGGTGTTGGCTGCTCTAGAGTGCCAGCCCGATGACTACCTCACCAAACCCTTTAATAAAGTCACCCTGCAGACACGCCTAGAGCGTTCAGCGCGACGCAAGCAAGTACTGGCTCCGGTCCTCAGCGCATTAGAAAGCGCTGACTCGACTGCCGTATTGCAGGCCTGCCACGATATCACTCAGCAAGACCCGCGCCACGCTGTGCTCTGCCACACACATATTGCCACGGCATTAGCCAACTTAGGTCGCTACCAAGAGCTGGCTGAGTTTCTGGAAGAGCATGCGCGCAGCCGCCCGACCGGCTGGAATCTACAAGCACTGGCCAAACTCTGGCTGCAGCAAGGCAAGCTCGAACAAGCCGCACGCTTATTAACGGCTGCGGTACGTCAATTCCCGATGATGCCTGAGCTGCTGGATATGCAAGCTGAGCTGGCGCGCCTTAATCATGACTTACCTGCCACAGTGGACGCCCTACAGCAAGCGGCGAGCATGTCGCCCAATACATTGCGCCGCCAAATCAAACTGGCCTGTCACGCTTGGTTAAATAACGACCCTGACACAGCACAGCAGGCTATTCGCTTAGTGTGGGATATTGGGCGCTACTCCAGCATTTTTGATCCTGAGTTGCTCTGGCAACTGGCTTCCATGCTCAGCACTGGCACTGCAGCAAAAAAAGCTTTAGACGAAGCCCATCAATGGCTGAGCATTATTGAAAAGCACCACAAGAGCGCAGCGCATCTTTTACCTGCTGTCGCCCTATTACGCACGGCTGAACAGCAACGTAAAAACCCAGAGGCAACGCTCAGCGACTTAACACCTCTAGTGCACAGCCTCACCGAACATCAGCACCACTATGCTGCCATCACCTTAGTGCAACTGGGTGACTGGCTGGCGCATTTAGGCGAGGACACTGCAGCCCAAGCCCTGTGGCAATTTGCTGCGCAACGTCACGCAGGCACTATTGGCGTACTGGAACAGATCAGCACCCGCCTACCTGCATACGATACCCAGCCACTGCGCGAAGCTTTAGCTCAGAGCCAAGAAGCCATCGCCTTGCATTATCAAGAACAAAACCAAGCCGCGCAGGCACTGTTTGAGCAAGCCTTAGCTCAGGCACCGCACTTAATTACGCTGAATATCGCAGCGGCACATTTATACCAAGACCAACTTAAACAAGGCCAAACACAAGCACAGCAAGGCTTACATGCCTGCTTAACACGCCTTGTGAACCTCTCAAAACTTGAACCTGAGTCTGTTGAATTTACACAGATGCAAACCGCATCGGAGTTGAGCCCATGGTAAAGCACATTGATTTCTCCACCCTGATGGCCTCTACCGTGCATGACATGAAAAATGTCATTGCCGCCGTCAGCCAAGCCTATGAAAGCCTGTTTGCCGAGATGCCCGAAGCACTGCAACGCTCACCGCAAGCGCGTTTAATCGAGCAAGAAGCTCTGCGCCTAGATGCCATGCTGATGCAATTGCTGGGCCTGTATAAGCTGGAGCACAATCAATTGCGTTTGCAGCCGGTGTATTACAGTGTTGATGAGCTATTTGAAGACCTGCATAACCGCCATCGCGAACTGCTCGACTACCGCAATATCGATTTACAGATTGATCTGGATGAACTGGATCTGGAAGGCTACTTTGATGTCAGCCTGATCGGCACTGTACTGGACAACGCTCTGGGCAACGCTCTCAACTACTGCAAGAAAAGCATTCGCCTGCACGCGCGCCGTGAAGACAACGGTATTTTGCTGAGTATCAACGATGACGGCGCCGGTTACCCCGACAGCCTGCTGGGTGCTGTACGCCACAGCCAAGCCAGCAGCATCAGCCGCGACAGTGGCAGTACAGGTTTAGGACTGTACTTTGCCGCCAGCATCATTGCCCTACACGACCAAGAACACCGCCCAGCTCGACTGGAACTGAGCAATGGCGGTGAGTTGCCTGGGGCGTGTATGACGATTTGGATTGGGTTGCCGAGCTTGTTTTAAGCACATTATTTTAAAGGCATGAATGGACATGGATGTTGCTACACACTGTAATAAAATTATCGACCGCTGTTTAGCCGTATACCACTACAGCCTGCAGACTACCGATCAAGTCGGACAGCTTTACACCAAGCCCAATGCGCCAGCAATCTGGATTGATGTTGGCCTGTTTGATCTTGAACTGAATGAATACGCCTACACCGATTACACCAGCAAACAAAACAGCCTGATGCACTCCCATCAAGGGCTGTTGCGTTTTTTATGGCAAGATCAAGATGATTTAAATGAGCAATTGGAACTGTTTTTAGTCGAGCACAGCTCTGAGCATCATTTAAAAAACTTTGGTGCGAATCGCGCCGATGACCACATCGACCCCACCCCGCCAGAATATAATTTCGCCTATTATTTTGAAGAAGTATTTGGCTCAAAATATCTCTATGCACTAGAGCCTGAGCGCGAGTATTACGACCGTGGCGGCCATCGACGTTTTATTGATTATTGGCTAACAACCACTGAGCGTGGCATTGCCATTGAATTAAACGGTGAGCAATACCATCACCCGCTGGCCACAGGCAAAAAGCAATACCGCTCACAGCTGTTTAAACAAAACTCCTTAGTTGCCGATGGCACGCTGGTCTATCGCTGGTCCAATCGTGGCATGGCCGATAACAAGCGCTTTAAAGAGGAACTGCGCGAGTACTTTGGCGAGCGCCAGACATTTGCTGCCAGCCCACGATTTACCGCACAACGCGCGCTGTCGTTTAAATTATACGACCATCAAGCACAGGTGATTTCTCGGATATCCGAGGAAAGAGCCGTCGGCAAAGACACCTTTCTAGTGGTACTACCGACCGGCACCGGCAAGACTGAAGTGTTAATCGAAGATTTTATCAGCCAATTTAACGTCGGCTCAGTCACCAATTTGTTGGTCATCGTACCGACCCGCGATCTTAAGCAACAAACCTTAGAGCGTTTTCAAAAGCACGTGTCTAATCTGCGCGTCGGTGAAGATGCTTTTGATACTGACTTGCAAGTTGTGGTGCAAACCAGTGCTTATTTAACCCGTCATTTCAGCGCTATACCCAGCGATCGCTTTGGCTATATCGCTGTCGATGAGGCACACCATGCTGTCGCCTATGGTTTGCGCCGAGTGCTGGAGCATTTTAATCCGCACATTTTATTAGGACTGACCGCCACCGACCAACGCCTCGATCAGCAAAAACTCGAAGAGGTGTTTGGCAGCTACAAAGTCGACTTGAGCTTAGAGCAAGCTATTGAACAAGGCATCGTACCGCCCATTCGTGTGTTTCGTCTGGAGTCCAATATTGATCTATCAGAAGTACGTTTTAATGGCCGCGACTTTTTAAAACAAGATCTGAATAAAACCGTCTTAATTCCTTCGCGTGACCAGTTGGTTGCTGATGTATTAGTTGAGCACTTTAACGAGCCTTTAGTTGCCAATACCCCACTCAAACAAGGCGTAGTGTTTTGCGTTGACATTAAACACGCGCAACGTATGGCCGCTTGCCTTAATGCCTCAGGTATCAGCGCACAAGCCGTATCAGGTAGCGATCGCGCTGGCTTGGAGCGTTATAAAGCGGGAGAAATTCGTTTTCTCTGCGCCTGCGATTTAATCAATGAAGGCTGGGATGCACCGCAAACCAGCATCTTAGTCATGGCACGCCCAACTATGTCCAAGGTTGTGTATATGCAGCAACTGGGTCGCGGCACACGTCGCTTTGCTGGGAAAGAAGCGCTGTATGTGATTGATGTGGTTGACAGCTACGGTGCGATTTTACAGCCATGGTCAGTGCACAACTTGTTTCAGCTCAATCAGTACCAGCCCTTTGCCAATGTGATTAACCCCTTAGGTATCAGCCCTAATCATGAACTGCTCATGCTCAACCAACTCTACGAATACACTCGCCGCATTGAGCCGATTAATGTCTTTAACTTTGAGCGTGAATTTGGCGATCTGTTAAACGAAGAACAGCTGGCACGTGAGCTATTTATCTCTACCAGCACGGTTAAAAACTGGGTCAAAAAAGGTGATGTCATTGCAGCTAAAAGCATTCCATTTGGCAAATCAGAACTGAATTATTTCACCGCTGAACAGCTTGCAGAGATCCGCATCAGCAAAAACATTAAGCCTCGCACCGAAGCCAGCCGCCGTGACGACTTTTTTGAATTTCTTGAGCAACGTGATTACACCTTCTCATATAAGATCGTTTTTCTACTGAGCTTTATCGACCTGTGCAACGAGCGTGGCGAAGTCGAGTTGTCCGCACTCACCGCTCGTTATCAAGACTTCTATATTCAGCTGCACAAAAAACATGGCCGCGTTGAAAAAGCTAAGAACCCGCTCAATGAACTCAAAAACCTAGAAGATGCTGCCTATATGACCCGCAGCCTGCTGCAGAATCCATTTGAGAAATTTGAACGTAAACGCTTTGTCTATCACTGCAAAGATTTGCATCTGGTGAGTTTTGATCCTGTGCTATGGGATAAGCTGGATGCAGCAGATTTAGAGCGGATTAAACAGCAGTATCAGGAGGATGCGCGGGAGTATTTTGATAGGCTGGACATCTCGCTTGAGCAGAGTGATTTTGCTAACGATTAAGACAGCTTACTCGTTTATCAATGTTAAGTTTTGAGGTCATCACTATGTTCGACATCATCGGCGACATTCACGGCCATGCCTCGGCGCTGGAGCGTCTACTCATCAAGCTCGGCTATGAATTACGCGCAGACGGCTGGCAGCAAGCGGGCCGTAAAGTGATTTTCTTGGGCGACTTTATTGATCGCGGCCCCGAGCAAGCTAAAACCATTGCTATGGTGCAACGCATGATAGAGAACGGCCATGCGCTAACAGTGATGGGTAACCATGAGTTTAATGCCATTGCCTGGGCCACTGAAGACAGCCAAAACTCAAGGGCTTTTTTACGCGCTCGCAGCCAGAAAAACTTGCGCCAGCACGAAGCCTTTCTACAAGAAGTGGGCGCTAACTCGCGTGCGCACCGCAAGATTATTGATTGGTTTAAAGAATTGCCGCTGTTTTTAGACTTGGACGATATTCGTGTGGTGCATGCTTGCTGGCATGAGGAGCACTTAGCAACGCTCAGGCCTTTATTAGACAGTGATGCAGTCGCTTATCCAGAATCTTGGGCGCAGTTGTGTCGTGATGGCACTGATGCGTTTGCTGCAGCGGAAACCATCTTAAAAGGCATGGAGATCCCATTACCTAAGGGCGTGGAGTTTACTGATAAGGACGGCCATATACGCAAACGTACACGCACCAACTGGTGGCTGGCTCAGGAAGGTCTCACCTACCGTGATTTAGCCATGGTGCCTGCAGAGATTATCGAGCATATTCCACACGAGCCCGTGCCGATGCATTTACAAACCGGCTATGACGGTCTTAAACCTTTGTTTATTGGCCATTATTGGATGAGCGGTAAACCGCAGCCGATTAATGAAACTATCGCCTGTGTCGACTGGAGCATTGCCGCCAGTGACAACCCTAAAGCCAAGCTGTGCGCCTATCAGTGGGACGCTAAGCACGAGTTGAGCGCAGACAATATGGTCTGGGTCGACCGTTAAACTCTCTACTCTGTATTAACTGGGTAACATGGATGGGATTGGGTTAGTTATGATTCAATTTACCTGAATGATGGTTTAAAGTAGAGGCTCATCACCGGCAAGGCATCATCATGGATAACCTCATTCTCAAGCAGCACTACAACGCACTGTGCGAGCAGCTCAATCGGTTGCAGTTTCTGATCACCCAATTGCAACCCGACTACGCCGCAGTGGCACAAATTCAGCCACTGACCAAAGCCCAAGAGCATGAGCCGCTCAACAGTATTCAGCCTGTTATCCATAGTAATCAAAGTGCGGTTGAGCTGGCGGTCAAAGCCTATAAAGATTTGCATACCATTGTCGGATTTTCACAAAAAAGTGCACGACGCACGCCTGGAGTGCTGTGGTTTAATACCAGCAC
>DATERP010000086.1:0-15318 GCA_035271385.1 Thiopseudomonas sp.
GCAGGTTGTTTAACCTTGCCAAGCATGGCTATTGCGCAAGACGTTGATGAGAAGTATGACGAGGAGCAGTGGCAGGATTTTGGTGAAAACGAAGATCCTTGGGAGTCGATGAACCGTGCGGTGTTTCGTTTTAATGATACGCTCGACCGCTGGGCGCTGAAACCTATAGCTAAGGGTTACCGCGCTGTGACACCTAATGTGGTTGAGGATGGTGTGCATAATGTGTTTCGTAACTTAGGTGAAGTGCGCAACTTAGCTAACAACGTGCTGCAGTTCAAAATGCATGATGCCGGTGTTGATACTTCACGTTTCTTCTTTAACACCACTTTTGGTGTGCTGGGTTTCTTTGATGTGGCCACTAAAATGGGCCTGCAGCGCAACGACGAAGATTTTGGTCAGACGCTGGGCGCTTGGGGTGTGGAAAGTGGTCCGTATGTCGTGTTGCCATTGATGGGACCAAGTACCGTGCGTGATGCCGTATCTTTATACCCAGAGAGCTACACCAGTTCTTACCGCTATATCAATGATGTGCCAGTACGTAACAGCATGTTCGCGCTGAATATGGTAGACACTCGTGCCAAGTTGTTATCAGCTGAGCGCTTGATTACCGGTGACAAGTACCGTTTTGTGCGTAATGCGTACTTACAGAACCGTGAGTTTAAAGTTAAAGATGGCAATGTCGTTGATGACTTTTAATCCAGCAAACTAAGATGGGTCGCCAAGGATGGCGACTGATCTTTATCGCTTGCGTGCGGTTACCTAGTGGGCGTTTAACAGATTCCAGCAGAACCACCTCCCACATCCAAAGTAGCCTGCAGCTCATTTATACGAGCTTAGCTCTAGTATGCAGGATGCACAGATCACTTGAATCACCTCGGCGATAAGAGTACCTTTTGCGCTTAGACATGATTGGCGAATAAAGTAATGCATTCGACTCCGCAACACAGCAGTCTAGAGGCTGCATCCGCAGAGCTGTTAGTTTTACAAAAACAGCGCGCACTCTTAATCGAAGATCAAGTGGCCGGTCAGTTACTGCAACAGCAGATACGACCTGCTACACCTTGGCAGGCGCAGGGCATTGTTTTTGAGCATTATATTGTTCCTGCGCTCTATTTGACCGGTGATTCACTGGATTACTTTGTCCTACCTGATGGACGTCTTTTTCTATATCTTGCCGATGTGTCCGGTAGTGGCACAGCTGCGGCACTGATTAGCATGTTGCTCAAAAGTATTGTGCAAGAGTATGTGTTCGGCCATCCAGCCTCGAATGTTGATGCAGATATTACGCCTGCCGCCTTGCTGACTTATTTAAATCAGCGCTTATTGAGTTACGGCTCTGATCGACATATCACTTTGATTTGCATGATCGTAGATACGACGCGAGCTGTATTGCAATGGAGCGTAGCGGGTCATCTACCTTCGCCTATTTTATACACTGCAGGACGCGCAGTTTTTTTACGCGGTAAGGGGCAGCCTGTGGGCTTGTTTGAGCAAGCGATCTTTAATGATGAGCAGATGCCGTTGCCAGAGGCCTTTAGCTTAAGTTTATTTTCAGATGGTATTTTTGATGTGCTACCCGAAAAGCACTTGATTACCAGTGAAGCAGCCTTGCCCAAGTTGATTCGTGCCGTACAGGGTGACTATGGCGCTACGCTAGAGCGTTTAGGGCTGGCTAACTGCAGCAATATGCCCGATGATATCGCCATGCTGGTGCTGAGCAGGAATCTTGCATGAGTGATGGTAAAATTCAGTGTGCTGAATACAACGATACTTTTGTTTTAAAGTGTGTGGGTGATGTGCGCTTAACTTTTTGTTCGGCGCTGAATGAAAAAATCGAGAAAATCCTTAAAGAACATTCGCTTAAATCCATAGTGATTGATCTGACTGAAGTGATCAGCATCGACAGTACAACTTTAGGGTTGCTGGCGAAGCTGTCTATTTTGTCCCGGCGTAAATTCGGTATGCTGCCCACTTTGGCCAGTACCAATCCGGATGTGAGTCGTGTGTTGGACTCAATGGGCTTTAATCAAGTGTTTAATCTGGTGCATACACCAGCGCCATGTCCTGAGTGTTTAGATGATCTGCCTGAGCAGGATCAGTCAGAGGCAGTGGTTAAGGAGCGTGTGCTGGAAGCTCATCAAATTTTGATGAGTCTCAATGAATCCAATCGTGATGAGTTTCGTGATCTCGTCAGCGCGCTAGAAAGTACACCGTCTTGATTTGATCAAGAGTCAGCGCTGAGGTCAGATAAACCTGCAGCGCTGTCACGCTTAGTAAAACAGCTTTTCTAGTTTTTCTTGATCGCTGGCAAAGGCACGAATGCCTTCGGCAAGTTTTTCTGTGGCCATAGCATCTTGGTTATGCGCCCAACGAAAATGCGGTTCATCAATAGCGCTGGGTGTTTCGCCTGGGCTATTTTCCTGCAGCTTACGCTCCAAAACACCTTCTTCTAAACTCAACTGCTCGAGTAGTTCAGGACTGATGGTCAGACGGTCACAGCCTGCCAGCGCTTCGATTTGGCCAAGATTACGAAAGCTTGCGCCCATCACTATCGTAGCGAAGTGATTGCTTTTGTAATAGTTGTATATACGCGATACCGACTGTACGCCTGGATCTTCAGCGCCGGTGTAATCATGCCCTTCAGATTTCTTATACCAGTCATAAATGCGCCCAACAAAAGGTGAGATTAAAAACACACCGGCATCGGCACAGGCCGCGGCTTGGGTGAATGAAAATAATAATGTCAGGTTGGTTTGGATATTAAGTTGCTCTAAGCGGCGTGCGGCCTGAATACCTTCCCATGTTGCAGCAATCTTAATTAAAACGCGTTGGCGATCCACGCCCTGCTGCTCGTAGCGATCAATTAAGCGCAGTGCATATTCAAAGGTTGCTTGCTCATCAAAGGATAAGCGTGCATCCACTTCGGTAGAAATGCGCCCTGGAATTAACGCTAAAATCTCGCTGCCGACAGACACAGCAAACTGCTCGCAAGCGGCTTGTGGTTGACCAGAGAAGTCCTGCTTAATTTTTTCCAGCATCTGCGCATAGCGTGGAAAAGTTGCGGCTTTGAGTAGTAATGAAGGGTTGGTGGTGGCATCCACTGGCTGTAAGCGAGCAATGGCGTCTAAATCGCCAGTGTCTGCCACGACAGTCGTAAAACGTTTTAATTGTTCTAGTTTTGACGGCATAGTATGGGCTGCAATATTGGATTGAAAAATATTTTACAGAACATAACTGAGCGCGCAAATGGATGCAATGGATTATCGCTGATTAGCGACCTTCGAGAACCGCAACCGCTTGATCATAGACGCGTAGCGGGTCATCGGTTTTATAAATATCCGCCGACAGCAACTGACGAAAACGGCGTGCACCGGCGAAGCCTTGGGCAATGCCTAAAATATGACGGGTGACATGCGGTGCTTTGCCACCTTGGGCAATATGCTTCACTAAATATGGACGTAATTGTTCCAGAATAGAGGTACGAGTGATATCGCGTTGCGGATCACCGAAGAGCTGATGGTCCACTTCACTGAGCAACCAAGGGTTGTGGTATGCCTCGCGGCCCAGCATGACACCGTCAAACGTTTTTAAGTGTTCGCTGCATTCTTCGAGTGTTTTAATACCACCATTCAAGATAAATTCTAAATCCGGAAAGTCTGTGGTGAGTTGCGCGGCAATATCGTAACGCAGGGGCGGGATGTCGCGGTTTTCTTTAGGTGATAAACCTTCTAAAATCGCAATCCGCGCATGCACCGTAAAACTATTACACCCCGCCTCACTGACAGTGCCGATAAAATCACACAACTCAGCGTAGCTATCACGACCGTTAATACCAATACGGTGCTTAACAGTGATGGGGATTTGCACTGCGTCTTGCATCTGCTTGACGCAATCGGCCACGAGCTGCGGGTGTCCCATCAAGCAAGCACCAATCATATTGTTTTGTACACGATCACTGGGGCAGCCGACGTTGAGATTGACCTCATCAAAGCCTGCTGCTTCAGCCATTTTTGCACAGATGGCTAAATCTGTAGGGTTGCTACCACCTAATTGTAAGGCTAAGGGGTGCTCAGATTGATCATGATGCAAAAAGCGCGCGCTATCGCCGTAGATTAAAGCACCGGTGGTGACCATCTCAGTATAGAGTAGGGCACGCTTAGAAATGAGCCGTAAAAAGTACCGGCACTCATATGTAGTCCAGTCCATCATGGGGGCAATGGAGAAGCGGCGGTTGACTGTGTTCATGTGGTTTTCAGCTCATTAATAGCAATTGGGCCGCGCTTGCAGGCCATTTTAAAGGTATCTCATGGTGTTGAAAATAAGCAGCGCCTAATCTTAAGCGCTGAACTTACTTTTTAAATTCACCTTCACCACCAGCGGTTCTGCAGCATGCGCACAGCAGGATAGGATCTCATCTTGGCGCAGATAGGCCAGAGGAGTGGTGTTGTATTTTACGCTACCGGCACGCAGGGTCACGCGGCAGGCGCCGCAGTAACCGCTACGGCACTGGTATTCAACTTGATGGCCGGTACGCTCTAAGCCTTCAAGTAGCGTTTCTGATTCCTCTAATTTAAAAATTAGATCTTCAGTAATCACTTGGATTGGATTATTCACTTAAAGCTCGAAACTGCCAAGATCCTCAGCAGAAACAGCTGAGTTGATTTGCCCAACAAGGTAGGAGCTGACTTCTACTTCTTGTGGGGCGACCTGTACGTTATCTGACACCAACCAGGCGTTAATCCATGGAATGGGGTTGTGCGAGGCATTGCTAAATGCTGGCTCAAGACCGACCGCATGCATACGCAAGTTGGTGATGTATTCAATGTACTGATTGAGAATACCTTTGTTCAATCCGATCATTGAGCCGTCTTGGAACAGGTATTCAGCCCATTGTTTTTCTTGCTGGGCAGCGTGCTTAAAGATTTCAACGCTTTCGTCGTAACACGAGCGCGCTACTTCAGCCATTTCCGGATCATCTTGGCCGTCTTGCATGATATTGATAATGTGCTGGGTACCTGTGAGGTGCAGCGCTTCATCGCGGGCAATCAGGCGGATAATTTTCGCGTTACCTTCCATCAGGCGACGTTCAGCAAAGGCAAATGAGCAAGCAAAGCTGACATAGAAACGGATTGCTTCGAGGACGTTCACGCTCATCATGCACAAGTACAGTTTACGCTTAAGCTCAAACAAACTGACTTCGTAAGTTTTGCCATTCAGCGTATGCGTACCTGGACCACACTTGTTATACAGCATGCTGTAATGGATCAGATCATCATAGTACTTGGAGATATCACCGGCACGCTCAATGATGTGCTGGTTACGCATGATATCGTCAAACACCACCGCCGGATCATTCACAATATTACGAATAATATGCGTATAAGAACGCGAGTGAATGGTCTCAGAGAATGACCAGGTCTCAATCCAGGTCTCTAACTCGGGGATCGACACCAAGGGCAAGAACGCCACGTTCGGGCTGCGACCTTGAATGGAATCCAGCAGAGTTTGATATTTTAGGTTGCTGATAAAAATATGTTTTTCATGATCGGGCAGATTGCGGTAATCGGTACGATCTTGAGATACATCCACTTCTTCAGGACGCCAGAAAAACGACAATTGTTTTTCAATCAACTTCTCAAAAATAGGGTACTTTTGTTGGTCGTAACGCGCCACGTTAACGGGCTGCCCAAAGAACATGGGTTCTTTGAGTTGGTCGTTATCGGTCAGTGAGAAAGTGCTGTATTTCATAATCATTCACCCTTAAATCTTGCAGGCGCCACCAGCGCAATCATCTTCCATATCGCTTTGGCTATCATCAGCGCCATCACGCGTGTTTTGGTAGTACAGTGTTTTTAGACCAAACTTGTAAGCAGTCAGCAAGTCTTTAAGTAGCTGCTGCATCGGCACCCGACCACCGTCAAAGCGCTGTGGATCGTAGTTGGTGTTAGCAGAAATGGCTTGGTCAACAAACTTCTGCATGATGCCCACTAGGTGTAAATAACCTTCGTTATTGGGCATGCTCCAGAGTAATTCGTACTTGTCTTTAAGTTCGTCATAACCCGGCACCACTTGTTTCAGAATGCCGTCTTTCGATTGTTTGATGGTTACTAGGCCGCGTGGCGGCTCAATACCATTGGTGGCATTGGAGATCTGGCTTGAGGTCTCGGATGGCATCAATGAAGACAAGGTGGAGTTACGCAGACCGTGTTTGACGATATCGGCGCGCAGCGTTTCCCAGTCTAGATGCAGTGGTTCGGTGCAAATAGCATCCAAGTCTTTCTTGTAGGTATCAATCGGCAAGATACCTTGCGCATAAGTAGTTTCATTAAATGCGGTGCACGGGCCAAATTCTTTGGACAGATTGTTAGATGCTTTAAGCAGGTAGTACTGAATAGCTTCAAAAGTGCGGTGGGTCAGCGCATTGGCTGAACCGTCCGAGTACTTCAAGCCATTTTTAGCCAAGTAGTAAGCATAGTTGATCACACCCACACCCAGAGTACGACGCTTCATGGTTGCATTGCGCGCCGCTTCCAGCGGGTAGTCTTGGTAAGTCAGTAGTGAATCCAGTGCACGGACCGCTAAGTCTGCTAATTCTTCCAGTTCATCGAGGCTATCGATGGCACCGAGGTTAAAGGCAGATAAGGTGCATAAAGCGATTTCCTTATCAGCTTCGTTGATGTTTTCCAGTGGGCTGGTTGGCAGTGCAATTTCCAAGCACAGGTTGGACTGACGAATCGGCGCCACTGCAGGATCAAATGGGCTGTGGGTATTGCAGTGGTCAACGTTCTGGATATAGATACGACCGGTGCTGGCACGCTCTTGCATCATCAGGGAGAACAGCTCAACTGCAGGCAGAGAGCGCTTACGGATGCTCTCGTCTTGCTCGTACTGTACATATAAGCGTTCAAACTCTGCTTGGTCAGCAAAAAACGCTTCATACAGGCCTGGTACTTCGTGCGGTGAGAACAAGGTGATCTTGCCGCCTTGAATCAGGCGCTGGTACATCAGTTTATTGAGCTGTACACCGTAGTCCATGTGACGCACGCGGTTTTCTTCAACACCACGGTTGTTTTTCAGAACCAGCAGGGATTCAACTTCCAAGTGCCACATCGGGTAGAACAAAGTGGCTGCGCCGCCACGTACTCCACCTTGTGAGCAGGATTTTACTGCCGCTTGGAAGAGTTTGAAGAAAGGAATACAGCCAGTGTGCTGTGCTTCGCCACCACGAATCGGGCTGCCCACAGCGCGAATACGGCCGGCGTTAATACCAATACCAGCACGCAGAGAAACATATTTTACAATGGCTGAAGTGGTTGCGCTGATGGAATCCAAGCTGTCGCCGCACTCAATCAATACGCAGGAGCTGAACTGACGTGAAGGCGTACGCACACCCGCCATAATAGGCGTCGGCAAGGATAACTTAAACAGTGAAATCGCATCATAAAAGCGCTTTACGTAATCCAAGCGCGTGGCTTTTGGATAGTCAGCAAAGAGGCACATACCAATTAAGATATAGAGCATCTGTGGGCTTTCGTAGACTTCTTTAGTGACGCGGTTCTGCACCAGGTACTTGCCTTCTAGCTGCTTTACTGCAGCGTAAGAGAAGGTCATATCACGGCCGTGATCGATATATTCGTTGAGCTCATCAAACTCAGCTTTATCGTAGTCACGTAAAATATGGCTGTCGTAACGCTCTTCGTTGGTCAGTTTGGTGACGTGATCAAAGAGGTGCGGTGGCTCAAACTCACCGTAAGCAATCTTGCGCAAGTGGAAAATCGCTAAACGCGCAGCGAGATACTGATAGTCTGGAGTGTCTTCAGAGATCAAGTCGGCTGCGGCTTTAATAATAGTTTCATGGATATCTTTAGTGCGGATACCATTGTAAAACTGAATGTGCGATTTTAATTCAACTTGCGATACTGAGACATTCTTTAACCCCATCGCAGCCCAATCAAGAACACGATGAATCTTATCCAATTCGATCGGTTCCTGGCGACCATCGCGCTTGGTTACTTTGATGGCGTTAAAGTCTGTCATAGTGAGATCCTTACGGTATTTGTGTGCAATAGGGGTTGAATAATTACGAGTACTGATGTAATACGGCTTTGCGGTTGAAAACACACTATATAGTGTTTTGCTGCAGCGCGAGACGCAATATAGGGTATTGGGTGGTTAATATCAACCTATCAAAAGCGGTCTGTTGGCTGGGTTTTTTAATGCATCAGCCTAACGCCGCACCCTGTATGTGCTTGCGAAAAATCAAGTGTTTTAAAAAAATATTTAGCTTGTGTTTTAGATTTTAAGCAGCTAGATAAAGCTGTGCTAAAAGTCGTTTAAAAAGTAACCAGCACCTGAATATAGAGACTGGTTTGATGTGTTTTTAGGGTGAAGGGCGTTTTATGCAGCAGCTTGAGTTTTTTGAAATTCCCAGTCCTTGTATTGGTGTATGCGAAGCAAATAATAAAGGCTATTGCAAAGGCTGTTTTCGTTCACGCGACGAGCGTTTGTATTGGCTGCAGTTCAGCGCTGCAGATAAGCGTCAGGTGGTGCGTTTATGTCAGCAACGCAAAGTGCGCGTACTCAAGGCTAAAGAAGCTGCTCTACAAGGCTCTGCTCAGGTGCATGATGAGCCTGAACAGAGCGGATTGTTTTAATGCAACGTTAGGCGCATAAGTGCAGATGCTGTGCGTCTGGGATATCCATGACTTGGTGACTGACAATAATCAAAATGCCCTCGGCTTGGCGCTGACGTAAAGCGCGCAACACTTGCTCACTGCTGGCTTGGTCAAGACCGGCAAAGGGTTCATCGACTAATAGAATAGGGCGCTGGGCTAATAGCAGACGAGCCAAGGCCACACGCCGCGCCTGCCCACCAGAAATCTGTGCGCCATACTCGCCTAAAGCTGTATCTAAACCGTTTTGCTCACGCGCCCAATCGGCTAAAGCCACATCGGTTAATACTTGCCAGAGCTGCTCATCGCTGGCCTGCGGGTCAGCAAGGCGTAAATTGCCAGCTAAACTGCGATCAAAAATATCCAATTGCTGTGGCAAGTAACCTATGCAGTCGTCCAGTTGCCATTGTGCAGCAGGGCGCTGATTAATCAGATACTGGCCGCTGCTGTGCGGCAGTTGCTTGGCTAATACCTTGAGCAGCGTGGTTTTACCAATGCCTGACGCGCCGGTAATCATCAGCACTTGGCCGCTGCGCACATCAATATTAATAGCGTGTGGACCATTTAAAGCACCGGGAATGCGTGCGCTGAGTGCTTGAGTCTGTAATTGCCAAGGCCCGCTTGGACGTGGCTTATCCAACTCAGTGCTGGGAGCGCTTGCCTGTGTTTCAAGCTCCATCAGTTGATTGATACGGTCGCGCGCCGCTTGGCTCTGGCCTAAACCAATAAAGCTGCCAGCCAAAGGTACCAGCGCTTCATGAATGCCAAGCAAAGCTAAAGCGGCTGCCAATAACCAGGGTACATTGATGACTCCTGCTGCGACCAAAGGTACGCCGACCCACAACACCGAGCCTAAGCTGATGGCGAGGGCTAATTGCTGTAATAACCCTAAGAGGCTGATCAGCTGTTGCTGCTGACTGTGCTGCTCTTGATAGTCCTCGTCGGCTTGCAGCGTGTCGCGCTGTTGTGACTGCCAGCTTTGCCACAAGGTAAGAGAAGTCAGCAGTGATAAGGATTCTAAAAAGTGCTCGCGGCGTAACTCAGCCGCGAGCACATCATTGAGGGCTAATGTACGTCCGCGCCAAAAGCCTAAGGCGGGTATCAGTAGCAATGCACTCAATAATCCTGCGCTCGCAGCGAAAGCCAATGTTGGTTGCAACCAAAAGGCAAAACCTAAATACAGCGCCACTATAAGTAAAGCCCATAACCAAGGCGCTAAAAACTGCAGTGGAAAACGATCAAGACGATCAATATCCGCCACCAAACGGTGCATAGTGGCTGCAGTACCGGTACTGTTTTGATTGGGCGCTGTGGTGCGCACAGTTAAGGCGCGAAACACTTGGCTGCGTAAATCCTTGAGTAAAGATAAAGTGGCATGGTGCGAGGCTAAACGTTCACCGTAGCGCCCGGCGGTGCGCACAATTGCAAATAAGCGAATCAAAGCGGCAGGACGAAAATAGTCAAAGGTAAAAGAACTGGTGAGCACCAATCCAGCAATCGCAGATGCAGTAATAAACCAGCCTGAGGTGGCCAGTAAAGCAATGGCTGAAAACAAAGTTAAAGCGCCGAGCAGTAAGGCTAAATTCCAACTGGCTTGGCGGCTGCGCAACAAACTGCGTAAACGAATAGGCTTTAGCATGAGGATGACTCCTGGTCTGTGCGCAGAGTATCTAAATCAATGTGGCGATCGAGCCAGTCCAAACCTTGCCATTGGTGACTCACTAGAATCAGAGTTTTACCAACACTCAACCTTGCCAGCAGGGCGTGAATCGTTGCGCTGGTATCTGGGTCCAAGTGTGCAGTGGGCTCATCCAACAGCCAAATATGCGCATCACGTAGCAGTAACTGAGCAATAGCTAAACGACTGAGTTGACCACCAGACAGGCCTAAACCGCGCTCACCTAACAGCGTATCTAAACCTTGTGGTAACTGTTCAACTAACGTCAGCAGATCAACATCACGCAGTACATCAAGCATCTGTTGTGCGCTGGCACTTGGCTTGGCTAAACGTAAGTTATCCGCCAGACTGCCGCGTTTAAAATTGGGCTGCTGTGATAAATAGCCGAGCTGACTGTGCCAATCGCTGCGCTGCACCTCCAGTAGTGACTGGTGATTGACCTCAATACGACCGCGGTACTCAATAAAACCTAATAATGCTAACAGCAGGCTGGATTTACCACTGCCGCTTTCACCGTGCAAACCCACACGCTCGCCGGCAGCAATCTGCAGATCAATAGAGGGTAAGCGTAAGCGCTGATTGTGCGCAGTAATGCTGACTTGGCTGAGCGACAGTGCAGGGGCTGCATTCAGAGTTAAGGGTTGCTGGCCAGGATGTTGCCAGGTGTGTTGTTCTAATAAAGGCAGTAACTCCTCAATCGCACCTTCAGCTTCTGCTTTAGCGTGATAATCACTGCCTAACTGGCGCAGCGGTGCATAAAACTCAGGAGCTAATAACAACACAAACAGCGCCCCCACATAAGGCACAGGAACCACGCCCTTAGCCCAAGGTAAAACACCCAGCAAACCTAAACCTAAATACACAGCCACTAAGGCAATCGCTAGTGATGAAAATAACTCCAACACAGCACCCGACAAAAAGGCCAGGCGCAGAACTTTCATTGTGCTGTCGCGGTACTGTGATGCTGAGGTATCCACGTTCTGCTGGGCTTGGTCCGTAGCTTTAAGATGCTGCAAGGTTGGCATGCCGCGCACCCAATCCAGAAAGCGACTGCTGAGTTGGCTCATCGCCGCCATCTGCTGTTGACTGCTGCGACTGGCAGCGCCACCCACAAGAATCATAAACAGTGGCACTAAAGGGGCGGTGAGCAACATCAAGATTGCGGCTAACGGGCTGTAATAAAAAGCAGCGATACTGATCAGCAAGGGCACAATCAGCACCAAGTACAATTGCACATAATAGCGGCTGATATAGCCATCCAGTGCATCCACCTGCTCCAGTAATTGTGTGCTGAGTGCACCATCGGCGCCAAGCGTCTGCCGCTCAGGACCTAAGCCTGCAAGGGTATTGAGCAAGCGTTTACGTAGCGTTTTACGTGCGCTGAGGCTGGCTGCTTGCGATAAGCGTTCGCGAATATATTGCACAGTCGGGCGTAGGGTAAAACATACAGCTAAAGCAATGGCGTAACGGACATCAAAGGCTGCAGTTAAATCAGCACCTGATTGCGAATGCTCTAGCAAGCCAACAAAGAGTTGCGCCAGTAACCAGCTTTGCCCAATAAACAGCAGCGCACCCAGCACAGCAAAGATTAAGGCTAAACGTAAACGCCGTGATTCAGGAGCAATAATCTGTTTAAGCTGCGTGCGCAATTGGCGCTTGAGTTGTTTTTCAGGATCGTGTTGAGTGTTTTCCACTGAATTATCCATAATCATAAAAATGAGCGCAGTTGTGCACTGAGTCAGCATAGCGCACAGCGCAGAGATATCTTAATACTCGCACAACTATAGACATAGGCTCGTGCGACATCTTGTCCTGTGCGGCTTTAGGGGTAAGGTAGAAGGCTTATTACACCCATTATAAGCTGCCATTGAATACGCTTAATGAAGAGCGTATGACTTAAGGTATACTCTTTTCGTAACTGTATAGCGTCTTTAAAGTACCACAAGGCTTGATTTGTTACAGCATGCAGATGATAATCATTGGCATTCGTAGCACCCGTCTAAATTAAGGAACCCGTATTCATGCAAGCAACAACTTTGCGCTCACTGCTCTTGTGTTGCGTGGTGGTGAGTCCCGTCATTAGTGCTGCAACAGTTGAACAAGCACTCAGTGAAAGTGAAAAACTCAGCCAAACCGCGCAAAGTTCGCAAAAACGCATCGAGCGCCTCGATGATGCCAGTCAAGCCATGCTTGAAGAGTACAGCACCACCTTAGCCAAAGCGAAAGCCTTAGAAGGCTACAACGAGCAAGTCAGTGAGCTGATTGCAGCCCAGCATCAAGAGTTGCTCAGCTATCAAGAACAACTCGAGGCTCTGCAAGACAGTGAAGCGGCGGTGATGCCGCAAATGCGCCGCATGGTTGAAGTGCTGGCGGAGTTTATCGCCGCTGATGTACCCTTTTTACCGCAAGAGCGCTCGGACCGTTTAGCCACCTTACAAGAGTTGATGCCGCGCGCGGATGTCAGCCTGGCGGAAAAATACCGTCGTATTCTTGAGGCTTACCAAATTGAAAGCGACTACGGCTACACCTTAGAGGCGTGGCGTGGTGAGCTGGGTGAGGGCGATAGCCAGCGCAGTGTTGAGTTTTTACGTGTGGGTCGTGCCATGCTCTATTACCAAACACCCAATGGCCATGAAAGCGGTTACTGGAATGCGCAGACTCACGCTTGGCAAATGCTGGATAACAATGTGCGTCGTCCGCTGCAAAAAGCCATCGCCATTGCGCGCCAACAAAAAACCGCAGACTGGTTGGAGCTGCCGATTAAAACCTTAGCGCTGGAGCAGCAACCATGAAGCCGTTGTTATGGATGATCAGTGGCCTATTACTGAGTCTGTCAGTGCAAGCCAAGACCTTAACGCCCGACCAATTGCTGGAGCGTATTCGCAGCGAAAAGGGCACTGAAGAGCAATTGATGCAGCAGCGTGAGCAACAGTTTTTACAATCACGCAACCAGCAAGCACAACTCTTAGCGCAAGCCAAGCAAGCGCTCGCTAAGCAAGAATCCCGTGCCGCAGCGTTAAAATCGACCTTTACTGCGAACGAGCAAGAGTTGGCTAACCAAGAGCAATTGCTCAAACAACAGGCGGGCGAGTTGGGTGAGTTGTTTGCTGTGGTGCGACAAAGTGCAGGTGATTTAGCCGGCCAGTGGCGCAGCAGCTTACTCAATGTGCAATACCCTGAGCGCATTGCACAGTTGGAGCGTTTATCTAAAGGCCGCACGCTACCTAAAGCGGCACAGATTGAGAGCTTTTGGCTCACCATTTTAGAAGATATGACCGCGACCGGACGTGTGGAGCGGGTCGCTTTACCAGTGATTGGTACCGATGGTGAGCGTAGCACGCAGGATGTTTTGCGTGTCGGCCCCTTCTCAGCCTATACCTCGGATGCTTTTTTAACCTTTAGCGAAGGCGATAATGCGTTTCGCGCTTTACCTAAGCAGCCCTCAGGTTTAAGCCAAGTTAAACAGTGGGCTAGCAGTAGTGAAGCAGCCGTTGTGCTGCCCATCGATCCCACGCGTGGCTCATTGATTGAACAATTGCAACGCAAACCATCAATCCTTGATCGCTTACGCCAAGGCGGTTTAGTGGGTTGGGTGATTGTCGCGCTGGGTGTGTTTGGTTTCTTACTGGCGGCATGGCGCTTATTAGGCTTAATGCAAGTGTTGCGCAGTGTGCGCGTACAAATGCGCAATCTATCCACGCCCACGCAAGATAATCCATTGGGTCGTGTGCTCAGTGTCTTAGGACCCAATCCCAAGCTCACCGATTTAGAAACCTTAGAGCTCAAGCTCGATGAAGCAGTAATGCAAGAAGTGCCACAACTGGAAAAAGGCCAAGGTTTGCTCAAGTTGCTGGCTGCAGTGGCTCCTTTATTAGGTTTGCTGGGTACGGTCACGGGCATGATTATTACTTTCCAAGCGATCACGCAAAGCGGTGGCGGTGACTCACGCTTAATGGCCGATGGTATTTCGCAAGCCTTGGTGACCACTGTTGAAGGTTTGGTGGTGGCGATTCCTTTATTGTTCTTGCACAGCATTCTCAGTGCGCGCAGTAAATCTGTAGTGCAGCTCTTAGAGCAGCAGTGCGTGGGCTTGTTAGCCTTGCATATGTCCGGCAGTCAGCGCAGTGAGTAATTGGCAAAGCACCTGGTTTTGGCTGATTGATAGCAGCCATGCCTTACTCGATCTGATGAGTGCCGGTGGCATAGTGATGTGGCTGCTAGCGGCCTTATGCGTGCTGTTTTGGACGCTGGTGTTGGAGCGCTTGTGGTACACCCATCGGCATTTTCCCACTTGGGCCAAAGAGCGCCGCAGTGCTTGGCAGTTGCTCACTCAAGATGCCGGCGCACAAGCTCATTGGCCGCATGCGGTACGGGCTGCATGGTTAGCCCAAGCCCGTGAGCAGTTGATTACGCCGTTGTCCGTCACCCGCACCTTGGTGGCGATGTTTCCACTTTTGGGCTTACTCGGCACAGTGACTGGCATGGTAGCAGTGTTTGAAGTGCTGGCTATGAGTGGCAGCGGTAATCCTCGCGCGATGGCGGGCGGTGTTTGGCAAGCCACACTGCCCACTTTAGCCGGCATGGTGTTAGCCATTGGTGGTTTATTTAGTTTGGCCCGTTTAGAGCGTAATGCGCGACGTGCTATTGGGCAGTTGGCCGATCAACTGCGTCATGGATAAGGATTAGACGATGAGAATGCGGCGCTACAGTCAGCAAGCAGAAGAAGAGCCCGGTATTGATTTAACCCCCATGTTGGATGTGGTCTTTATCATGCTGATTTTCTTTATTGTCACCAGTTCCTTTATTAAAGAGTCGGGCATTGAGGTCAATCGCCCGCAAGCCGATACCGCCAGCTCGCAAGAGAAGGGTAATATTTTAATTGCCGTCACCGCTGATGGCCAAGTCTGGCTGGATAAACAAGTGGTGGATGTGCGCAGTGTGCGTGCGCATGTTGAGCGTATGCGTCAA
>DATERP010000087.1:0-3192 GCA_035271385.1 Thiopseudomonas sp.
AGAGTCCTTATTGAGCGGCAGGAGCAGGACTGGAGCGATAGTCTGCACGGCGCTTAATTTGATATTCACGCACGGCTTTATTGTGCTCCGCCAGCGTATTGGAAAACACATGACTGCCATCGCCACGCGCCACAAAGTACAGGCTTTTGCCAGCTTTGGGGTGCAGCGCTGCATAAATCGCTTCGCGCCCCACCATAGCAATGGGCGTGGGCGGCAGCCCTGAGATGACATAGGTATTGTACGCTGTGGGTTTGCGTAAATCTGCTCGGGTGATTTTACCGGTGTAACGCTCACCCATGCCGTAAATCACCGTGGGGTCGGTCTGTAATAACATGCCAATGGCTAAACGACGCATAAACACCCCGGCGATTTCTTCACGCTCACGGGCGACACCGGTTTCTTTTTCAATAATCGAGGCCATGATTAAGGCTTCATCAGGATTGCGGTACGGCAAATCATCCGCTCGCTGCGCCCACTCTTCGGCCAGCACTTTCTGTAAGCGCTGATTAGCTTGGCGCAAAATATCTAAATCACTTTGGCCACGAGTAAAATTATAAGTGTCGGGGAAAAAGCGTCCTTCAGGATGCAAATTGGCTTGATCAAGGGTGCGCATCAGTTCGCTATCGCTAACATCTCCCAGAGTTTGCTGCAGTTTATCTTGCTGGGCTAAGGCGGCACGCACTTGGCGAAAGTTCCAGCCTTCCACTAGGGTCACGCGGTATTGTAAAACATCACCGCTACGCCATTTCTCCAGCAACTGAGTGACATCCATTCCCGGAGTTAATTCGTATTCACCACTGTGTAATGGCTGAATATGCCCCTGCAAACGCCAGCTTAAACGCAACCAAAATGCACCGTGCAAAACGCCCTGCTGCTCTAACTGCAACAATAAACCAGTGGGGGTGCTGCCAGCCGGCGCACTGAGGACAATCTCATGCTCGAGCTGTAAGGGTTGCTCCAGCACTTGATCCTGCTTCCACAGCAATCCAGCCACTGATGCAATCAGCAGCACAATACCCAGCAAAATCACAATCATTAACTTACGCAGCACGGCTTTTCTTCCACTCAATCTTGAATAAGTTGCTGCAGTTTACGAGTCATAGCGCCAATCGGCCAGCGTTGTGCTGCATAAGCGCGTACCGGCCAAATGCCGTAGAGGCTATTGCAGGTGAAGACTTCGTCGGCCTGTAGTAAATCCTGCAGGCTGATATCGCGCACCAGTACCTCGATACCCACAGCGGCAGCACGCTCTAATAACTCAGCACGCATCACGCCGGCCACGCCGCAGCGATGCAGGGCTGGGGTCAGCAGTTGTTGCTTATGCACGATAAAAATATTGCTAAACACCCCATCGACCACACGATCCTGCGCATCCAGTAATACACCTTCAGCGTAAGTCGGGTCAGACCATTCCGCTCGCGCTAAGACTTGCTCTAAGCGATTGAGGTGTTTGAGTCCGGCTAATAGGGGTTGTTCAGAGAGTCGCAACTGACAGGCAAACAATTGAATGCCCTGTTGCTGATGTGCGGCAGGCCATTGCGGTACAGCAGAGGCTTGTAAAATTCTTTGCGGCACACAGGGATCAGGTAAGCCATAGCCACGCTGACCGACACCACGGGTTAGAATCAGTTTGCAGACACCATCGCCCAACTGCTGCATATACTCCAGCAATTCGCCGCGCAAAGTCGGCATATCGCAGGGTATTTTTAAGCGCTGACAGCCGTCCTGTAAGCGGGCTAAATGCCGTTCCAGTAAGACCGCACGTCCACCCTGCACTTTGATGGTTTCAAATAGACCATCACCATAGGCCAAACCACGGTCAGCAAGCGCAAGACTCTCTGCGGGCTGACCGTTAACCCAAGCCTGCACCTTTAGCTGTACCGACGCAGTAACAATGAACCGTTAGTACCACCAAAACCAAAGGAGTTGGATAAGACGGCATCCATCTTCATCGGCTGCGGCTGGTGTGGCACAAAGTTCAGATCACAACCGGCACCTGGCTCATCCAAGTTAATAGTCGGCGGAGCCACTTGGTCACGCAAGGCTAAAATACTAAAAATAGCTTCAACTGCACCTGCCGCACCTAAGAGGTGACCGGTCATGGATTTAGTTGAACTGACTGCCAGCCTTTGTGCATGATCAGCAAACACAGTTTTCAGCGCATTGACTTCAGCTAAGTCACCGGCCAGCGTTGAGGTGCCGTGTGCGTTAACATACTGCACTTGATCAGCACGCATACCGGCATCACGTAAGGCATTAGCCATACAGCGTGCTGCACCATCACCTTGCTCAGGTGGTGAAGTCATATGGTAGGCATCAGCACCCATACCAAAACCAGCCACTTCAGCATAAATAGTGGCACCACGGGCTTTAGCATGCTCAAGTTCTTCCAGCACCAATGCACCGGCACCGTCGGCCAAGACAAAACCATCGCGACCGGCATCCCAAGGACGGCTAGCCGTTTGTGGATCATCATTGCGCGTGGAAAGTGCGCGTGAAGCAGCAAAACCGCCTAAACCTAAGCCGCAGGCTGCCATTTCAGCACCACCGGCCAGCATCACATCTGCTTCGCCATAGGCAATATTACGCGCAGCCATACCAATACAATGCGTACCTGTTGTGCAGGCAGTGGCAATGGCATAGTTGGGGCCTTGTAAGCCCAACTGGATCGACAGTACACCCGAGAGCATATTGATAATAGATCCAGGGACAAAGAACGGCGAAATACGGCGTGGGCCTTGCTCGATTAATGTTTTGCTGGTGTTTTCAATATTGGTCAATCCACCAATACCTGAACCCATCACCACACCAACACGTTCACGGTTGGCATCCGTCACTTCTAGCCCTGAATCTTGCATGGCCTGCAAACCTGCAGCTAAACCATACTGAATAAATAAGTCTAAGCGACGCGCATCTTTGGCGGGCATATATTGAGTTACGTCAAAGTCTTTGACTGCACCGGCAAAGCGCGTTGAAAAAGCTTCAACGTCCATGTGCTCAATCGCACTGATACCGCTTTTACCAGCTAGGATGCCTGACCAGCTTTGTGCGACATCAAGACCTAGCGGGGACAGCATACCCATCCCGGTAACTACGACACGTCTACGCGACATGGCGACAACCTCTTGTTAATGCAAAATGTACTGTACAAAAAAAAGCCGCACACTCGTAACAAGTCGCGCGGCTTTCACT
>DATERP010000088.1:0-17954 GCA_035271385.1 Thiopseudomonas sp.
GTCTGCTCGAACTGCCGCGATGAAAAGAGGATAGATCATGGATTTTACATTTACCGAAGATCAACTCGTCTTCAAAGAAGCGATCAGTCGCTTTTTGATGACTGAAGCGGCTCCCGAGATGTTGCGTGAAATCTGGGAAACTGAAGCGGGTCGCTCACAAGAGTTGCACCGTAAGATTGCCGCTCAAGGCGTCACCGCCGTATCGGTACCCGAAGCGCAAGGCGGTTTAGGCATGGATGACATTGCCTGGTCGCTGTTGACCCAGGAGTTAGGTTATTACGCCATTCCAGACTCCATGGTAGACACAGCTTACGTGGCGGTGGGTTTGCTCAGCGCATTGCCCGCTACATTGGCGGTACGTAATGAAATATTGGAGCAAGTGGTTGAGGGTGAACTGCGTATTGCGGTTGCCCATAGCATTAACCCTTTAGTGGCCGATGTGCATCTGGCTAACCGAGTGCTGGTTGAGCATCAAGGCGAAGTGCATTTGGTCAGCCGTGAGCAAACGGGCTATCAAGATACGGGTAGCAATAGCAGTATTGATAGCTCGCGCCGTCTCAGCAAAATTAATTTTGTGCCGACAGCCGACAGTAAAATTCTCGATGCGCAAGACGGTGCAGCGGTGTGGAATGAAACCCTCAACCGTGGCGCATTAGCAGTGGCCGGCCAAAGTCTTGGTTTGGCACAACGCATGTTGGATTTGTCAGTAGATTACGCCGTACAGCGCAAGCAGTTTGGTAAGCCTATTGGTAGCTTCCAAGCAGTGAAGCACAAATTAGCTGATGTGGTGAGCGGGATTGAATTTGCTAAGCCAGCGTTATATCGCGCGGCCTATGCCTTAGCGAATAACGATCCACGTGCGGATGTGTATGTATCACATGCCAAGTTGACCTGCTGTGAGGCTGCGTTAGTCGCTGCGCGTCATGGTATTCAAGTGCACGGCGCCATGGGTTACACCTGGGAAGCCGACTTGCAAATGTTTATGAAGCGCGCTTGGGCTTTGAATTCATCATGGGGTACTCGTGAGTTCCATCGCCAGCGTATCGCCAATGATATTTTTGCAGATGGCGCTGCGGTTGGACCACGCTACACTTTTGGAGAGTAATACCATGGCTGAAGCTTATATTGTTGATGTCTTACGCAGCCCAACGGGTCGCCGTAAAGGTGGTTTGTCTGAGGTGCATGCCATTGATTTAGGTGCGCATGTGCTCAAAGCGCTGGTTGAGCGCAATGACATTCCTGATGAAGATTACGATGACGTGATTTTTGGTTGCGTGGACACCATTGGCTCACAGGCCGGTGATATTGCCCGTACCAGTTGGCTCGCGGCCGGTTTAGCGCTGAATGTCCCCGGCACAACTGTCGATCGTCAGTGCGGTTCATCCCAGCAAGCGCTGCACTTTGCTGCGCAAGCAGTGATGAGTGGCACACAAGACGTGATCGCGGTCGGTGGTGTACAAACCATGACGCAGATTCCAATTTCTAGCGCGATGTTGGCGGGGCAGCCTCTGGGTTTTCCTGATCCGTTTTCGGGCAGTTTAGGCTGGCAGAAACGCTTTGGCGGTCAGCCGGTGGATCAGTTTTATGCTGCACAACGCATCGCTAAGCACTGGGGTTTAAGCCGTGCCGATATGGAAGCTTTTGCCTTAGAAAGTCACAGACGTGCCATAGCAGCGATTCAAAATGGTCGTTTTGACCGTGAAATCGTCGCTTATGGCGATGTGACACGTGATGAAACACCGCGTGAAACCAGTCTTGAGAAAATGGCGACACTGGAGCCAGTCAATCCTGCCTACCCAGATATTACTGCAGCGGTTTCCAGCCAAACCTGTGATGCCTCAGCAGCCATTTTGGTGGTCTCGGAAGACGCGATCAAGCGTTATAACCTAACGCCACGCGCACGCATTCATCATTTAAGTGTGCGCGGTGATGATCCGATTTGGCACTTACGTGCCCCGATCGAAGCCACCCGTTATGCCTTGAAAAAAGCCGGTATGTCGATGGCAGATATTGATCTGGTCGAAATTAACGAAGCTTTTGCCTCAGTGGTCATGGCCTGGCAAAAAGAGTTGGATTTTGATCCTGCGCAGACCAACGTTAATGGTGGTGCGATTGCTTTAGGTCACCCACTGGGTGCCACTGGCGCGCGTTTGATGACCACTTTATTGCATGAGCTGGAGCACACCGGTAAACGCTTTGGTTTACAGACCATGTGCGAAGGCGGTGGCCAAGCCAACGTGACAATTATTGAGCGCTTGGGTTAATCACCACAATAAGAATAAGAGGAGTTTTAGTATGGGTATTTTAAACGAACGTGTGGTGATTATTACCGGCGCGGGTGGTGGTTTAGGTGCAGCGCATGCGCGCGTACTGGCTGCTGAAGGCGCTTGTGTATTAGTGAACGATATTAATGAAGCTGCAGCACAGAAAGTGGTTGATGAAATCATTGCTGCGGGCGGAAAGGCAGCAGTTAATACTTCAGATATTACCAATTACGAAGACAGTGGTCGTGCCGTTCAGCAGGCGATTGATACTTGGGGTGACTTACACGTTGTCCTTAACAATGCTGGCGTGAACCGTGACCGTATGTTTGCTTCGATGAGTGAAGCTGAGTGGGACACCATTATGAGTGTTCACCTTAAAGGTCACTTCTGTATCACTTCACACGCTGTGCAGTACTGGCGCAACCAGTCTAAAGACGGTAAAGCAGTCAACGCACGTATCTTAAATACCACTTCGGGCGCGGGTTTACAGGGTTCGATAGGTCAGTCTAACTATGCCGCGGCAAAAGCTGGTATTGCGGCACTGACTTTGAATCAGGCGGCTGAATTGGGTCGTTATGGCATTACTGCCAACGCTGTTGCGCCTGCTGCGCGTACCGGTATGACGACAGCCGTTGAAGCCATGGCCACACGTATGGCGCCACCCACCGATGGCAGCTTTGATTACTGGGCTCCAGAAAACGTATCTTCATTGTTGGCATGGTTAGCAGCAGAAGAATCGGCCCATGTGACCGGACGTATTTTTGAATCTGAAGGCGGCAAAATTTCCATCGCGGATGGCTGGCGTTCAACCGCCGGAGTGGATAAAGGTGCACGCTGGGCTCCAGCTGAAGTGGCACAAGCGATGCAAACCTTGCTTGCTGAAGAAACACCTGCACAAAAAGTTTACGGTACTTAAGTCCGGAGGCAGCATGGAATTTAGATTAACTGACGAACAATACATGGTTCGCGAAAGTGCCCAAGCCTTCTTGGCTGACGTATCCAGTCCGGAGCAGGTTCGCAAGGCAATGACACAGGCGGCAAGTTATGACCCTGCTGTCTGGCAGCGGTTATGCAATGAGCTGTGTTTGCAGGCGATCACGATTCCAGAGGAGTACGGCGGTCTGGGTATGAGCTACGTCTACTTAGCCATTGTGCTAGAAGAGATGGGGCGTACATTATTCTGCTCGCCGTTTCTGGCGACGACGGCCTTTGCTACCAATGCGATTTTGTTGGCCGCTGCGCACGAACAGAAACAACAGTTACTGCCGGCTATTGCTGGTGGTGAAACCACCGCAACTTTAGCCTGGGCAGGTCCAAACGCTGCACGTAGGGGCGGAACTTGGGGGGCTGAAGCTATTTCAGCTACTTGGCAGGCGACTGATAGCGGCTATGTGTTGGACGGTGAGTTCAACTATGTATTGGATGGCGATACAGCAGATTTGCTGATTATTGCCGCGCGTGCTGCCGGTTCTAGCGGTGCTGCGGGTGTGTCTTTATTTGCTGTGTCAGCTGACAGTGAAGGTGTGCACAGAAGCTGGACGCCGAGCATGGATCAAACCCGCCGCCAAGCCAAAATCAGCCTCAAGGCTGTGGCGGTCGACGCTGCGATGCGCTTAGGTGCTGAAGGTCAGGCATGGCCTCATCTGCAAAAAACCTTGGCCTTAGCAAAAATTGCGATTGCGGCTGAACAATCAGGTATTGCTGCACAAAGTTTAGATATGGCAGTGGCTTACACCATGGAGCGCGAGCAGTTTGGTCGCACCATTGCCAGTTATCAGGCTATTAAGCACAAAGCTGCAGATATGAAGCTCAAAGCTGAAGTGGCTTGTTCAGCGGTGTATTACGCTGCCTGTGTAGCCAGTGAAGTGTTAGCGCCGGAAGGTGATCCAGTCTTGGCGGCAGAGCTTGAAGAAGCAGCAGCGATGGCCAAAGGTTATTGCTCGGATACCGTATTTTACAACGCCGGTAATGCGTTGCAGTTATTTGGTGGTGTTGGTTTTACTGCTGAGTACGATATTCAATTGTATTTTAAACGTGCCAAAGCCAGTGAGTTGTATTTGGGTAATGGTGCGGCGCAGCGTGAATTGATTGCGGCGATGTTATTGGATGCGGAGGATGCCTCATGAAACTGACTTTTAGTGTTGAAGATGAGCGTTTTCGCGCAGAAATCGCCGGCTGGCTTAAAGAAAACCTATGCGGTGAGTTTGAACACCTGAAATTTCGTGGTGGGCCGGGTGATGAGCATATGTTCCCAGAAGAGCGCAAGCGCTGGGAGCAACAACTGGCTGCAGGCAACTGGGTCGGTATTGGTTTGCCTAAAGAGAGTGGTGGACGCGGCGCTTCGATTGAACAGCAAGTGATTTTTGCTGAAGAATATGCGCGCGCCGGTGCACCAGGGCGTATCGGTCATATTGGTGAAGGCCTCACTGCTCCAACCTTGATTGCTTTTGGTTCTGAGGAGCAAAAAGCTAAGTATCTGCCGGGTATTTTAAACGGCACTGAGTTTTGGTGTCAGGGCTATTCTGAGCCTTCAGCCGGATCTGACTTAGCCAATGTGCGTACCCGTGCGGTGCAAGATGCGGCAACGGGCGAGTGGCGCATTACTGGACAAAAAATCTGGACCTCATTGGCACATGAGTCGGACTGGTGCTTTGTGATTGCCCGCACCGACCCTGATTCATCTGCACACCGCGGCTTAGGTTTCTTCTTAGTGAAGATGCAACAACCTGAAATCACTGTACGCCCGATTGAGCAGCTCACAGGAACATCTGAATTTAACGAGGTGTTCTTTGATGATGCTGTGGCTGCCGATTTAGTCGGTCAGCCCGGAGAAGGCTGGTCGATTGCCATGGCGCTGCTGGGCTTTGAGCGTGGTGTGTCCACCCTTGGCCAGCAAATGCAGTTTCAAAACGAGCTCAATGAAATTATTCGCATCGCACGTGACAATGGCGCTGCGCAAGATCCAGTGATTCGTCAGCGCTTAGCTGAAGCGCATACGGGATTACGTTTAATGCGTTATAACGCTATGCGTATGCTCTCTAAAGATGAGCGCAGTGGTCCTGACAGTTCAGCTTTAGTTTATAAGCTGCACTGGTCCAGTTGGCACCGTAATTTAGGTGCGTTAGCAATGGATGTATTAGGCCCAGAAGCAGAAATGATGGACAGTGCGCCGTATAACCTCACGCGCTTGCAGTCCCTGTTCTTGTTTACTCGATCCGACACTATTTATGGCGGTACCAACCAAATTCAGCGCAATATTATTGCTGAACGCGGTCTGGGCATGCCCAAAGAAGCCAAAGGCAGATAATTATGAATGATGTAACTCGCAATCCAGCCTATGTGCCTGGACATGGACTTTTAAAAGGTCGCTCAGTCTTGATTACTGCAGCCGCTGGTGTCGGTATTGGTGGCGCTGCGGCAACCAAGGCGATGGAAGAAGGCTGTCGTGGCATTGTCATCAGTGACGTGCATGAAGGTCGTTTAGCGGCTTCAGTGGCGAAACTTAAAGAAGACAGCGGCTCGGACCAAGTCTGGGGCAAGCTGTGCAATGTCACTAACGAAGATGAAGTGCAGGCGCTGATTGATTTTGCTGAAGAAAAGCTTGGCGGCGTTGATGTGCTGATCAATAACGCAGGTCTGGGTACCACCTGTGCGTTGCTGGATATGCCAGACAGCGAATGGGACAAAGTGCTGGACGTGACTTTGAACGGCACCATGCGTATGACGCGTTATATGTTGCGCAAAATGAAAGAGCGCGGCAATGGTGGCGCGATCATCAATAACGCTTCGGTTTTAGGCTGGCGTGCACAAAAAGAGCAATCGCACTACGCGGCCGCTAAAGCTGGCGTGATGGCCTTTACCCGTTGTGCTGCACTGGAAGCCGCTGAGTTTGGTGTGCGTATTAACGCTGTTGCACCGTCTTTAGCTGTGCATGCGATGCTGCGCAAATCTGCGCCAGAAGAACTGCTAAAAGAGTTGGAATCACGCGAAGCCTACGGCCGTGGTGCTGAAGTCTGGGAAGTGGCCAACGTGATGATGTTCTTGGCCAGTGATTATTCGTCTTATATGACCGGTGAAGTGCTGTCATGTAGTTCACAGCAAGCTTAAGACTGCTATGTAGAGTGGTTGGAGGACAGTTATGAGTACGGTGTTTTCAAGTACACAAAGTTTAATTGATGCTCAAGGCCAGTCCTTGGGTGTAACAGACTGGTTGCTGATTGAGCAGGATCGTATTGATACCTTTGCCGATGCAACCGGTGATCACCAGTGGATTCACGTCGATCCAGTGCGTGCTAAAGATGGTCCCTTCGGTGCCACTGTCGCGCACGGCTACCTGACTTTATCGCTGGTGAATTATTTTTTACCGCAGTTGATGACGGTCGAGAATTTAGCCATGGGCGTGAACTATGGTTGTGATCGTATTCGTTTCCCAGCGCCGGTGATTGTTGGTTCACGCATTCGCGGAGCCGGCGAAGTAACAGGTGTGGAAAGCCTCGCCAATGGCGCAGTGCAAGTGGTTGTACGGGTCACTATCGAGATTGAAGGCAGTGACCGACCTGCGTGCGTGGTGGATACCATCAGCCGCTATACTTTTGTATCAAATGAGTAAGGAATCTTCCATGAAAGAAGTTGTTATTGTTTCGACGGCGCGTACCGCGCTGACCAAATCATTTCGCGGTTCCTTCAATGATACTGAAGCACCGGTGTTAGGTGGCCACGTAATTCGTGCGGTGGTAGAGCGCGCGGGTATTGATCCTGCTGAAGTGGGTGATGTAATCATGGGTTGCGCTGTGCAGCAGGGCACCCAAGGCTACAATATTGGTCGCTTGAGTGCTTACACTGGTGGTCTGCCTAATAGCGTGGCGGGTATGGCAGTGGATCGTATGTGTGCATCAGGCTTAATGGCTATTAGCGAAGCTGCTAAAGGCATTATGACTGGCGAATATGATGTGGCGATTGGTGGCGGTGTTGAATCGCTATCCTTGACGCAAAACAAGCACAAAAACGCTTACCGTGCGCGTTCTGAAGCAGTGATGGCGGTTGCGCCAGCTGCCTATATTCCGATGATTGAAACCGCTGAGTTGGTTGCTGAGCGTTACAATATCAGCCGTCAAGCGCAAGATGAGTATGCACTGCAAAGCCAACAGCGTACTGCTGCAGCGCAAGAAGCGGGTTTGTTTAATGATGAAATCGTGCCATTAACTGCCACTATGCAGTTGTTTGAAAAAGACGGTACCTCTGCCGGTCATAAAGAAGTGGTCGCCGACCGTGACGAGTGCAACCGTGCCAGCACCACGCTAGAAGGTTTGCAGGGTTTAAAAACCGTGTGGAAAGACGGTGAATGGGTCGCGGAAGGTAAATGCATCACTGCGGGTAACGCTTCACAGTTTTCTGACGGTGCGGCAGCCTGCTTGTTGATGTCACGTGAAGAAGCCGATAAGCGCGGTATCGAGCCTTTAGGTATTTACCGTGGCGTGGCTGTGGCCGGTTGTGCGCCTGAAGAAATGGGTATTGGTCCAGTCTTTGCTATTCCTAAATTACTTGAGCGCTTTAATCTTAAAGTTGAAGATATTGGCTTATGGGAAATCAACGAAGCTTTTGCTTCCCAAGTCCTGTATTGCCGTGACCACTTAGGTATCGATAACGACAAGCTCAACGTCAATGGCGGTGCGATCTCGGTTGGTCACCCCTTTGGTATGAGTGGTGCACGTATGGTCGGTCACGCGCTGCTAGAGGGTCGCCGTCGTAAGGTTAAGTATGTAGTGGTCTCCATGTGTATTGGTGGCGGTATGGGTGCGGCAGGATTGTTTGAAATCCCGCAGTAAATAGCCCAGTTGTACACAAAAACCGCCGTGCTCATCGCGCTGGCGGTTTTTTATTTTTGCAGTTAAACCCGCATTCTAGATGCATTGCATATAAGTTTTTTTGCCTGATTTGCCCATCGGCTCCATATAACCCGTTTGAACGATGCGCCGTTTTCGGTTCAAGACCAACATCGGATCAGCCCTTTAGAACAATAAAATAAATCGAGGTCCGCAGGTTGTGTTTACAGACCGGTGAGAGCTCTAAACGGGAGAGTTCCGTGTACAGACTAATCAGTTATTCATTTTGTGTAATGGTTGCTGCCCTTGTGTTATTTGCGTTCTCTCCCCGAGAGCATGATGAAACAAGCGGTGAAAACTTCAATGTCCGACGCATCCAGTTCAATGACCTTGCCACTTTAAGTGACAGAGTGGTTGCTGTGGGTGAGCGTGGAACTATTGTAGTCAGCGAAAACGACGGCCAAACCTGGAAAGTGACACATCGTGATGATGATGTGCCGGTCACACTAACCAATATTACCGCTCTGAGCGAAACTCTACTGCTTGCAGTGGGGCATGACAGCGTGATTTTGCGCAGTGAAGATGCTGGGCTCAATTGGGAGTTGGTCATGCGTGACGGTGAGACAGGTGAGCCACTGATGGGCACTTGGAGCGCTGACGGTCAGCATGTTTATGCGTATGGCAGTTTTGGTAAGTTTTTAGTCTCAGATGACGCTGGACGCAGCTTTACTGCCCAAGAATTACCCCTGTTTGGTGAGCACCTCAGTGCGATGGATGGTGGTCAAGGTGATGTGCGCATCATGGTGGGTGAGATGGGCTTAGTCTTGCGCAGTCTGGATGCTGGTAGTACTTGGGATAAATTAGAGCCGTTTTATCAGGGCTCACTCTTTGGTGTTGCTCATCTTAATGGCGCGCGCTGGGTGGCTTACGGCATGCGTGGTCATGTGTTTTATAGTGATGACGATGGTGAGCGTTGGCAGCAAGTGGATATTGGCAGTGAATTGCCTTTGTATGGCCATGCGTTATCGGATGATGGCAAGCAGATGGTGATCGTAGGTACAGCGGGTGTTTTTATCTCGTTAAATGATCACGGTCAGTTGATTGATACCAGTCATGTCAGTGGTTTAGGTACTTTGACTTCAGCGGTGATTTTGCCGTCGGGTCATGTTGTTGTTGCTGGGCAGCGCGGCTTAATGCAGAGCTACCAAGCGCATGTTGCGGCGTGGGGCAAATAGGAGATGACCATGAAAAACCAACAATCTAAGATTCAAAGAATGGTGGGGTGGTCTGCAGACAGTTTGCTCGCCTGGCGTAAACCTTTGATGCTGTTGTTTATACTGATAACCGTAGCGCTGGGTTACAGCGCCACGGGTATTCGTTTGGATCCTGGCTTTAATAAGCAGATTCCAGTCAACCACCCCTTTATGAAAAACTTTCTGCATTACAGTGAGACATTCTCTGGGGCGAACAACGTCTTAGTCAGCGTGCGCTGGAAGGGCGAGGGTGATATTTATAACCCTGAGTTCCTTGAAGTCTTGCGTAAAGTCACTGATGAAGTGTTCTTTATTCCGGGTGTGCGCCGAGCCAGTGTCAGCTCATTATTCACCCCCGATGTGCGCTATATCGAAGTGACCGAGCAGGGCTATATTGGTGATGTGGTCGTGCCTCCACACTTCAGTGGTACGCAGAAAGATTTACAACAGGTACGCAGAAACACTGAGCGCTCCGGTCAAATTGGCCAGTTGGTGGCCAATGATCTCAGCGCCGCGATGGTGCGTGCTGACTTGCAGGAGATTAATCCAGACACCGGTGAGCAAGTATCTTATGTAGAGATCTCGCATCAGTTAGAAAAAATCCGCAGTACTTTTGAAAGCGACAATATTGCCATTGATATCGTTGGTTTCTCTAAATTGACCGGTGATGTGGTTGACGGTCTGATTGACGTGATGTGGTTCTTCTTGATCGCTTTTGTGATTACGACGATTTTGCTGTGGATGTATACCCGTTCAGTCAAGCTGACTATTGTGTCTTTGATTGTGGCGATGCTGCCCGTGGTGTGGCTGATTGGTCTGTTGCGCTTGATGGGAATGGGTATTGACCCAATGTCCATTCTAGTGCCGTTCTTGATTTTCTCGATTGGTGTATCACATGCGGTGCAGATGACCAACGCGTGGAAGCAAGATGTGATGATTGGCAAAACGTCAATGCAAGCAGCACACTCTGCTTTCTGTAAAATCTTTGTGCCAGGCGCACTAGCCTTGCTGATGAACGCATTGGGTTTTGGCGTGATTATGCTGATTGATATCCCTATCGTGCATGAACTGGGTGTGACTGCATGCTTGGGCGTTTTGTTGATGATTATCACCAATAAAATGATGCTGCCTATTATTTTATCTCACTTGCAGTTAGAGCGCTCTGCCGGTGTGATTGCGAAAGCCAATGAAGAAAAACACCATAAGATTTGGTGGTGGGTTTCAAGTGTGACCCGTCCAGGTGTGGCCTTTGTAGTCTTTACGGTCAGTTTGCTGCTGTTGGTCGGCGGTGCTTGGAAGAGTCGTGATCTGGTGGTGGGTGATGTGGGTACCGGTGCGCCTGAGTTGCGCGCAGATTCACGTTACAACCAAGACAACACCAACATTGTTAACCGCTACTCAGTGGGCTTAGATTTATTAACAGTGTATGTTGAAACCAACGCGCCCGATGGTGATGCTTGCTTGGACCCTGATGTGATGCGTGCGGTGGAGAAGCTAGATTTCCATTCGCGTAATATCTTAGGGGTGCAGTCAGTCGCCAGTGTGGCTGGCATGGGTAAGGTGACCATTGCGGGTAATAACGAAGGTAACCCGCGTTGGGCTGCTATTCCTGGTGCAGGTCGTGGTTTACGAGCGGGTTCTCAGGCGTTCTCCAGCGAGCATGGTTTGGTTGTTGAAGGTTGTAAGACCATGCAAGTGGTGTTGTACCTTGCTAACCACCAAGGTGAACTGGTCAGTCGCGTCGTTGATCGCGTTGAAGAGATTATCGAGGAAATTGACGAGCCGAAAGTCGAGTTTAAATTGGCGGGTGGTAACGTCGGTGTGCAATCTGCTTCAAACGAAGCAGTGAAAAAGGCGGAAGTGCAAATGCATGGTGCGCTGTTAGCATCAGTAGCGTTATTTTGCTGGATGACATTCCGTTCTTTCCGCGCAGTACTGTGCATTATTATGCCCTTGGCTGTGGTTGCCACTTTCTGTAATGCGTTAATGGCATCCTTAGGCATTGGCCTGAAAGTGTCCACCTTACCAGTACTGGCTCTGGGAGTTGGGGTTGGGGTCGACTACGGTATTTATATCTATGAACGGCTGCAGCATGAGCTGGCCGCGGGTCGTGACTTGCGAGAGGCGTTTTACCAAGCCATGGTGCAGCGCGGAACTGCATCCTTGTTTACTGCAATTACCATGTCGATTGGCGTCGGTACTTGGGCCTTTGCACCACTGAAGTTCCAAGCTGATATGGGTATCTTGTTAGCCTTTATGTTCTTGGTGAACGTGTTTGGCGCAATTATTATCCTGCCAGCCTTGGCGAGTTGGTTTAATCGCTCGAAGCCTTTGGTCGCGGTAAATAAAGAGGTTGATACAAAAGGTAATGCCTCTCAGACGATCGTCTAGATATACCAGGCTCTTCTCAGCACGTATAACAACCTGTTGAGAAGAGATTATGCTTAAATGGAATAAAGAAGAGTGTAATCAGACGATATCTTCATTAGTAAAGCATAAATTAAAGAGGTCATCGTGAAACTAAATCATTCCATCCAAGAGGCTGTTGTTAATAGCCAAGATATCTCTCTGTGTGATTATGATCAGTTAGTTTTGGCTATCCATGGCGGTAGTTATGATGATCAGACCATCACCACAGCTTTAGATCGTATGCGTCAGCAATTTAACGCTAACTTTGTCACCCTGATTTTACGTATTCCAGGTGTTGAGGATGTGGGGCTGATGCTGGTTTCTGGCGACTTAGCTGTACATGGGCAACTTGCCTATATCAGTTATTATCGCAGCCTAACTCCATTCTCTGGTCAGTCAGTCGACACTGTGTTTACGCAGCGTGACGTGATGACAGATGAAGAGTGGGTTAAAACCGATTACTACCAAACATCGTGTAAGTACCAGAACGTGTTTCATGTGATGGGCGCAGACATCTCAACTGAGAACGATGGTGTGTTTCGTTTGCGTATCACACGGGCAGAATCTGCGCCGGCCTTTAATGATCAAGATAAAGCCTTGTGTCAGATGTTGTTACCCCATATTCGCAGTGCTTTTTATGTGCGCAGTATGCTCGGACGCAGTGAGTCAATGGGTAATTTGTATGCCGACGCCATCAACCGTTTATCGGTAGCAACTATTTTGCTCAACGATAAAGGTGTAGTGCAAAAGCTCAATGATTATGCGCAGACGCTTTTAGATCGAGCAGACGGGCTGAAGTTGGTTGGCGATAAGCTTGAGGCCAGTTACCCCAGTGATAATAAAGAGCTACAAAAACGTATTAAAGATGCTTTTGATGCGCGTGAGCGGCGTGAACCGATTAATAGCGAGCCTTTATCCGTGACCCGTCCTTCGGGTGAGGTCAACTTAGGGATTGTCTTTGAGGCTGTACCCGATACAAGTTGGCTTGATGATGGCGATAAGAGTGCGCTGTTGCTCTATGTGCGTGATGCGGTGAATAAATCCAGTGTCAGCAGTTCGGTTGCTAAAGAGTTGTTTGACTTTACACCGGCGGAAACAGCCTTGGCGTTGGAACTGGCCAATGGTTTGTCATTGGAAGATACCGCAGAAAAATTAGGCATTATGCGCAACACTGCGCGCGCGCATTTGCGTGCTATTTTCTCTAAAACCGGTGTGCGTCGCCAAGCTGAGTTGGTGCGAGTGATGCTCAATAGCGTAGTGGCTTTAAGTGGCAATGTGGTTGGGCCTGGGCATGCTGCCAAAAGTTTGGTACCGGGTGAACTGTTGATGCCACTGAAGCGTGACTCTTGATCTAGGACTTTAATATCTAGTCTACCTTGACGATGAGTGCATGCATGGCCTTGGTTACTCTCAAATAATAATAAAGGCTGTTACGCCAATGAGTAGGAACAATCAGATGAATGTCGATAGCAAAATTGCATGCACTATTCCAGAGTTGGTCTTTGCCGGTGCCACTCAATACGCAGAGCGTATCGCTCTTGAAGCACCAGCAGAGTCCATCAGTTACGCTCAGTTGCCTGAGCGCGTACTGGCTATTACCCGAGCGTTAATGGCCAGTGGTATTGAGACGGGTGACCGAATCAGTGTGTGGGCGCCCAACTCAACGGATTGGGTGTTAGTCGCTTTAGCTGTGCACTGTGCTGGCGGTTTGTTAGTCCCCATCAATACACGTATGAAAGGTAATGAAGCTGCAGATATTTTAGAGCGCAGTGGCTCACGCATTGCCTTTGTCGTTGGCGACTTTTTAGGTGTGGATTACCCGTCGATGCTGGCTGCGCACCGTCCTACATCACTTGAGCAAGTGGTGGTGATTGGTGAGCCTACGGGTGCCAATCAAATATCCTTGGCTGACTTTATCCAAACAGGTGCAACAGTGACACTCGCTGCGGCACGTGAGCGTGCTGAGTCGATTCGTGCCGATGATTTATCAGACTTGTTATTCACTTCAGGCACCACAGGTAAGCCTAAAGGGGTGATGAATAACCACACGCAGACGCTGCAGGCGTTTCGTGAATATGTGCGCATCATTGGTTTAGTTGAGGGTGACCGCTATTTAGTAGTGAATCCGTTCTTCCATAGCTTTGGCTATAAAGCCGGATGGTTAACCTGCTTAATTGCTGGCGCTACTATTATTCCGCAAGCGGTGTTTGATGCTGAGGATATTTTCCGCCGCGTTGAGCAAGAGCGCATTACTGTGTTGCCTGGACCGCCGACTTTGTATTTGTCGATGTTGGCGCATCCGCGTTTAGCTGAAGCGGATCTGAGTAGTTTACGTATTGCAGTCACTGGCGCTTCTGCAATTCCGCCGGTCTTGATTGAGCGTTTGCGCAATGAGCTTGGTTTTGCCGTAGTGACGACTGCTTACGGTTTAACTGAGTGCGGTGGCTTGGCGACCATTTGTGATCCGGCTGCACCGGCTGAGACCATTGCTAGCACCAGTGGCAGTGCGATTCCGGGCACTGAGTTGGGTATTTTTGATGCTGAAGGTCAGGCGGTTGCCACCGGTGAGTCCGGTGAGATTTGTTTGCGTGGTTTCCACGTGATGCAAGGCTACTTCAATGACCCGCAGGCCACTGCCGAAGCGATTACCGCTGACGGTTGGTTACGTACCGGTGATGTGGGGCATGTGGACGCTGATGGTAACTTAACCATCACTGATCGCTTAAAAGATATGTTTATTGTGGGAGGCTTTAACTGCTATCCAGCTGAAATTGAAGCAGGTCTGTTTGAACACCCTGGTATTGCGCAAGTGGCAGTCATTGGTATACCCGATGAGCGCATGGGTGAAGTGGGTTGTGCTTGTGTGGTGCTCAAGCATGGAGTGGAGCTCAGTGAGCAAGAGCTGATTGATTGGAGTCGTGCGCAGATGGCCAACTATAAAGTGCCGCGTCGCGTGGTGTTCTATGCTGATTTGCCGAAAAATGCTTCGAATAAGGTCGATAAGCTGGAGTTGCGTCGCAATCTTGCAGCGTAAAGCGCTTTAAGCTTTTAAAACAACAACGCCCGGTGATGCCGGGCGTTGTTGTTTTTGCTGGAGACTTAGTTGCCCTTAAAGACAGGTTTTCTTTTTTCGATAAAGGCGTTCATACCTTCTTTTTGGTCGTTGGAGGCAAAGAGTAGGGCGTTGGCTTTACGTTCTAAGGCCAGACCCGCTTCGAGTGATGCATCCATGCCAGCCAAAATCACTTCTTTAATTTGCTCAGCAGCCAGCGGTGGCATTTTGGCAATGAGCTTGGCTTGACTCAGCGCGTGGGCTTGCACTTGATCATCGGGTACGATTTCGCTGACTAAGCCGCCAACCCAAGCGTCATGGGCACTGATGGGCTTGCCGGTCAGCGCCATCTGCATTGCTTTAGCTTTGCCAACGGCGCGCACCAGACGCTGTGTGCCGCCAATACCGGGCATGATACCGATGCGGATTTCGGGTTGGCAAAACTGTGCACTTTCACCGGCAATTAAAATATCAGCATGCATCGCCAGCTCGCAGCCGCCGCCATAGGCATAGCCACAAATCGCCGCAATCACAGGCTTAGGGCAGTGCTGAATCGGGGCCCAAACGCGTTCTGTGTGGCGCTGATAGATGTCGATGGGGCCGGTGTTAGCCATGCTGGAGATGTCGCCACCTGCAGCAAAGACTTTGTCGCCGCCGGTTAACACAATACAGCGAATTTCAGGATTGTTACCCAAGGCCAAAAAATACTCTGATAAAAAAGCTTGCAACTTAAGGCTTAAAGCATTGTTGACCAGTGGGCGATTGAGGGTCAGTCGTGCTACGCCAGGCTCTGGGTAGTCAAGTAATACGGGATCTTCATCGTGATCGGTCATATGTGAGTTCTCGACAGGAATAAGCAAATATTGCTGTCTGCATTCTGGTTTTCTACCCCTGCCTATTCATCGTCTATATAGACGATGAACCTTTATAGGTAAGGCCATAAAGTCAGTTAAGACCGTTGCTATGAGGAAGCCCGGATGCACATTAAAGATAGTCTCGATTATACGGGGAAAGTGGTACTCGTTACTGGTGGCACTAAAGGTATTGGCGCAACGATTGCGCAACAATTTTTAGAGGCGGGCGCGCAAGTCATAGTGTGCGGCCGTCAGACACCTGAGCATTTACCTACAGCTCAAGATCGTACTGCGGATTTTCAAGCCATTGATTTGCGTGATACTGATGCGCTTTCAGCTATGTTTGATTATATCGCCGAGCATTACGGGCGTTTGGATGTTGTGGTGAACAATGCCGGTGGTAGTCCAGCAGTGGATGCAGCGACCGTATCACCACGCTTTAGTGAAAGTATCATCCGGCTTAACTTATTGGTGCCACTGAATGTGGCGCAATTTGCTAATCGCATTATGCAAAATCAAGCTGAAGGCGGCGCGCTAGTCTTTATCGGCAGTGTCAGTGCCTCGCGTCCATCACCCGGTACTGCAGCTTATGGCGCAGCCAAGGCGGGTGTGTTGTCTTTGGTCAGTTCCTTAGCCGTTGAGTGGGCGCCGAAAGTGCGCGTGGTATCGGTCAGTCCGGGCTTGATTAAAACTGAACAATCGCACTTGCACTACGGTGACGAGGCCGGTATTCAAGCGGTAGGCGAGACCATTCCCGCCGGCCGTATGGGTGAGCCCAGCGATGTTGCTGGCGCATGTTTGTTTGCGGCATCTCCGCTTGCGAGTTACTGGAGCGGTACAAATTTATTGCTGCACGGCGGTGGCGAAACGCCAGCGTTCTTGAGTTCTTCCACAGCGAAATAAGCTGAATAAACTCGACAGTCTTAGCTTTTAATAATTAAAGCGCTGCTGTCACTGAACATCATCAGGAGACGAAATTGGCTGATCCTAAATTACTAGAACAAATAGAAGCCTTTGTGGGTCGTGAATATGGTCGGGTGTACGCTTGGGATCAAGTGAACGCACCGATGATTCGCCATTGGTGTGAAATGATGGGTGTTGATAACCCGTTGTATACCGATGCTGCATTTGCCCGTGAGGCTGGCTTTGACGATATTGTTGCGCCCCCAGCGATGCTCCAAGTGTGGTGCATGGGTGGTTTGGATAATGAAAATTATGCGCCGGGCTCAACCGATGAAAACTCATTTGAAGTGTTAAAACTGATTGAGGGCTACGGCTACCCAGCTGTGGTTGCAGTCAATACTGAATTGAGCTTTGAGCGTCATATTACGCTGGGCGAAACACTGTATTACACCAGTCATGTGGACTCGATCAGTGAAGAGAAAACCACAGGCTTGGGGACAGGTTTTTTCGTTACCTTAGCGATGCCATTTTACTCCAAGAGCGACAGTGGCAATGATGAGAAAGTCGGTGAGCTGATGTTCCGTGTCTTCAAGTTTAAGCCTGCGCATGCAGCTAAGCCTGTAGAAAAAGCGGCCAAGCCAGCAGATGACAAGCCAGCACGTATGCGCCCATTGCCGGGTGTCAGTGATGACACGCGCTTCTTCTGGGAAGGTTGTGAGCAGAATAAATTGCTGATTCAGCGTTGCACCAGTTGCAAAACGTTACGTCATCCGCCAGCGCCGGTCTGTATCGAGTGCCACAGCTTTGACTGGGATTCGATTGAAGCCAGTGGTCAAGCCAAGCTGTACTCCTTTGTGGTCATGCACTACCCAGAAGTTGCACCTTTTGATCACCCCAATCCGATTGGTCTGATTGAGCTGGAAGAAGGTGTGCGTTTGATCGCTGGGCTGGTGGGTGTGGATCCAAAGGATCTTGAAATTGGCCAGAAGCTGCAGGTTGAGTTCACTCGCTTTGATGATCGACAAACCTTGCCACAGTTTCGACCTGTTGCTTAATTAAGGGGGCTGTATGGATTTTTCATTAAGTGAAGATCAGCGCGCAATTGCAGAAATGGCCGATGGCTTATTTCGTGATAACTGCTCTGATGAGCAGATGCGTGACTATGATCTAGCGGCGAAGCCGTTTATGGACGATGTATGGCAGACCTGTGTTGAAACCGGTTTGCAGGCGCTAGCAATTCCTGAGGAGTTCGGCGGCAGCGGTCTAGGTATGACTGAGCTGTTTTGTGTGCTACAGGCACAGGGCGCAAGTCTTGCACAGGTGCCGATTTGGGAGCACCAACTGGCGGCCTGCTGTTTGGCAGAGTTTGCCGGTGACGCACATAAGTCATTGATTGA
>DATERP010000089.1:0-4213 GCA_035271385.1 Thiopseudomonas sp.
GTGGCTTTTGACCGTTCTGGCTTCAAGTACCATGGTCGTGTGAAAGCACTGGCTGATGCTGCTCGTGAAGGCGGGCTGGAGTTTTAAGTTATGGCAAATCACGAGCAAAGACGCGATAACCGCGACGATAGCCGCGACGAAGGCTACATCGAGAAATTGGTGCAAGTTAACCGCGTAGCTAAAACCGTTAAAGGTGGTCGCATTTTCACTTTTACAGCGCTGAGCGTTGTAGGTGATGGCAAAGGCCGCGTTGGTTTTGGCCGCGGTAAGTCACGCGAAGTTCCAGCAGCTATTCAAAAAGCTATGGAAGCAGCGCGTCGCAATATGATTCAGGTTGATTTAAATGGTGTTACTTTACAGTACCCAATTAAAGCTGTGCACGGTGCTTCACGCATCTTTATGCAGCCTGCGTCAGAAGGTACTGGTGTAATTGCCGGTGGTGCGATGCGTGCAGTATTAGAAGTTGCAGGTGTTCAGGACGTATTAGCTAAGTGCTATGGTTCTACCAACCCAGTTAACGTTGTTTATGCAACGTTTAAAGGTTTGAAGACTATGCAATCACCTGATTCAGTTGCTGCTAAGCGTGGCAAAAGTGTCGAGGAGATTCTCTAATCATGTCTCAAGCAACCGTTAAAGTGACTCTTATTAAGAGCACGATCGGCCGTTTGGCCAATCATAAGGCTTGCGTACGTGGCTTAGGCCTACGTCGCATTGGTCACACCGTTGAAGTTCTGGATACTCCAGAAAATCGTGGCATGATCAACACAGCTTATTACTTGCTTCGAGTGGAGGGCTAATCCATGCAACTGAACAATTTGTGTTCTGCGCCAGGCGCCCGTCGCGAAAAGCTACGTGTAGGTCGTGGTATTGGTAGTGGCTCTGGTAAGACAGCTGGCCGTGGTCATAAAGGTCTATCTTCACGCTCTGGTGGTAAAGTTGCACCAGGTTTTGAGGGTGGTCAACAACCACTGTACAAGCGTCTGCCAAAGTTTGGTTTCACTTCATTAAAAGCTATGGATCGCGCAGAAGTTCGTACTTCTGAGTTGGCTCTAGTTGATGGTGATGTGGTATCAGTGCAGTCTTTAAAAGATGCCAATATCATTGGTTTGCATGTAAAGCGCGTTAAAGTCATGTTATCTGGTGACGTAACTCGCGCAGTTACTTTGCAGGGCATTGGGGTCACCAAAGGTGCCCGCAGTGCAATCGAAGCAGCTGGCGGAAAAATCGAGGAATAAATGGCTAAGCAAGGTTCTCTCTCTGCAACGGGTGGTGGCGGTTTGTCTGAATTGTGGGCACGCTTACGCTTCCTTTTCATGGCAATTATTGTCTACCGTATTGGTGCACATATTCCTGTTCCAGGAATTAATCCCGATCGACTCGCAGACCTGTTTCGACAGAATGAGGGAACCATTCTCAGCCTGTTCAATATGTTTTCAGGTGGTGCCCTAGAGCGTATGAGTATCTTCGCGCTTGGTATCATGCCGTATATTTCGGCATCGATTATCATGCAGTTGATGACCGCTGTGAGTCCCCACTTGGAACAGTTGAAAAAGGAAGGTGAGTCTGGTCGTCGTAAGATTGCCCAGTACACCCGATACGGCACCTTAGTGCTGGCATTTGTACAAGCCATCGGCATGTCCGTGGGCTTGGCCAGTCAAGGTGTCGCCTTTGCAACTGACTTCAACTTCTACTTTGTCGCAGTAACAACTTTTGTTGCTGGTGCAATGTTTATGATGTGGTTAGGTGAGCAAATTACTGAGCGCGGTATTGGTAACGGCATTTCAATGCTGATCTTTGCCGGTATTGTCGCTGGTTTGCCTGCAGCAATTGGTCAGTCTTTCGAGTCTGCTCGTCAAGGTGATATTAATATCTTCGCCTTGATTGCTATTGGTATGCTTGCTGTTGCAATCATTGGGTTTGTGGTGTTTATCGAGCGTGGACAGCGCCGTATTGCCGTGCATTATGCTAAGCGCCAACAAGGTCGCAAAGTATTTGCTGCGCAAACCAGCCATCTGCCTCTGAAAGTGAATATGGCCGGTGTTATTCCAGCTATTTTCGCCAGTAGTATCTTGTTGTTCCCGGCGTCTCTTGGTCAGTGGTTTGGTCAGTCAGAGAGCATGTCGTGGCTTGCGGATGTTTCGCAGGCGCTGGCACCAGGGCAGCCTTTAAATATTTTGTTGTTTAGTGCAGGGATTATTTTCTTCTGTTTCTTCTACACAGCATTAATGTTTAACCCAAAAGATGTTGCTGAAAACCTGAAAAAATCCGGTGCGTTTATTCCGGGTATCCGTCCGGGAGAGCAGTCAGCACGCTACATTGATGGTGTCTTGACTCGTTTAACCGCGTTTGGTGCCTTGTACATGACGGCTGTATGTTTGTTACCACAATTCCTTGTTGTGGCGGCAAATGTGCCGTTTTATCTCGGCGGGACATCGCTGTTGATCGTTGTTGTGGTTGTAATGGACTTCATGGCTCAAGTACAATCGCACCTCGTTTCTAACCAGTACGATTCCTTGATGAAGAAATCCAACCTAAAAGGCTATGGCGGTAGTGGTTTAACCCGTTAATTGATCTTTAGGCTATAGGAGTTACTAATGAAAGTTCGTGCATCGGTGAAAAAGCTTTGCCGCAATTGCAAGATCGTACGTCGTGAAGGTGTTATTCGCGTGATCTGTAAAGCGGAACCACGTCACAAACAGCGCCAAGGCTGATTGTGTAGTGTCATGAACCGAGCAGCTAGTGCGCTGTTCGGTTGAATTATAGTTATTACAGCATTGGTTCTTGTTTTCGATCTTGGCTTCCTGAAGATAAGTCGCTGTCAATTGGAGTTACACTGAATGGCCCGTATTGCAGGCGTTAACATTCCGGATAACAAACATACTGTTATCTCGCTGACCTATATCTTTGGTATTGGTCGGACAACTGCGCAGAAGATTTGCGCTGCTACTGGCGTAAATCCAGCAGCAAAAATTAAAGATCTCTCTGATGAGCAGATTGAGCAGTTGCGTGGCGAAGTTGCTGGCCTTCACACTGAAGGTGATTTGCGTCGCGAAATCAACATGAACATCAAGCGTCTGATGGATTTAGGTTGCTACCGTGGCTTGCGTCACCGTCGTAGTCTGCCACTTCGTGGTCAACGCACCAAAACCAACGCGCGTACCCGTAAAGGCCCACGCAAGCCGATCCGTAAGTAATCGCATTGGTTCTAGATAGGAATTTGATTAATGGCTAAAGCAGCTGCTCGTCCTCGTAAAAAAGTTAAAAAGACAGTGGTAGATGGCATTGCCCATATCCACGCATCTTTTAACAACACAATTATTACAATTACAGACCGTCAGGGTAATGCTCTGTCATGGGCTACTTCAGGTGGTTCAGGTTTCCGTGGTTCGCGTAAAAGTACGCCATTTGCTGCGCAAGTTGCAGCAGAGCGTGCTGGTCAGGCGGCTTTGGAATACGGTTTGAAAAATTTAGATGTTAACGTCAAGGGTCCAGGCCCTGGTCGTGAATCAGCAGTCCGCGCTTTGAATGGTTGCGGTTACAAAATCGCAAGCATCACCGACGTGACGCCCATCCCACATAACGGATGCCGCCCGCCGAAAAAGCGCCGCGTGTAAATTAGGAGACAGTGAAAAATGGCTCGTTACATTGGTCCCAAATGCAAACTGTCCCGTCGTGAAGGTACAGACCTCTTCTTGAAGAGTGGTTCACGCGCGATTGAATCTAAATGCAACATTGAAGCAGCACCTGGCCAACACGGTCAGCGTCGCACTCGTTTATCCGAGTACGGTACTCAGTTACGCGAAAAGCAAAAAGTTCGTCGTATGTACGGTGTTCTTGAGCGTCAATTCGCTAGCTACTATAAAGAAGCAGCGCGCCGTAAAGGTGCAACCGGTGAAAACCTCCTGCAACTTTTAGAGTCTCGTTTGGATAACGTTGTTTACCGTATGGGCTTTGGCTCTACACGTGCAGAGTCTCGTCAGCTGGTATCGCACAAGTCGATCAGCATCAATGGCAAGACTGTCAACGTTCCTTCATACCAGGTTCAGCCAGGTGATGTTGTCGCGGTACGTGAAAAGTGCAAAAACCAATTACGTATTTCCCAGGCTCTCGAATTGTGTGTCCAGCGTGGCCGCGTCGAGTGGGTTGATGTAGATGCAGAGAAAAAGTCAGGTGTGTACAAAAGCATTCCTGAGCGCAGTGATCTGTCAGCCGA
>DATERP010000090.1:0-3738 GCA_035271385.1 Thiopseudomonas sp.
ACCTGTATCGACGTTCCAGTCCTCGTAGGCTGCAATCCACTTCTCACCGCGCATGGCTGTTTTACGCACCATCACGCCCGCTTCCATAGAGGTGTGAATCTCATCACCGGTACGGTCAAGGAAACCTGTGTTAATAAACACCACACGCTCTTTAGCAGCAGCAATACAGGCTTTAAGGTTAATAGTGGTACGGCGCTCTTCGTCCATAATGCCCATTTTCAGGGTGTTACGTGCGAGACCTAAAACGTCTTCAGTGCGTGCAAACAGCTCATCGGCAAAAGCGGCTTCTTCTGGGCCGTGCATTTTTGGCTTAACAATGTACACGCTGCCGGTGCGGCTGTTCTGACGGCTGGTGTTGCCGTTCAGGTTATGCATCGCAATTAAGCTGGTGAACAATGCATCCATGATGCCTTCTGGCAATTCGTTGCCTTGCTCATCCAAAATCGCTGGGTTGGTCATCAAGTGGCCAACGTTACGAATAAACAGCAGTGAGCGACCGTGCAAGGTGACTTCACCACCATCCACAGCGGTGTAAACGCGGTCTGGATTCATCACGCGAGTAAAGGTTTTATCGCCTTTAGTCACTTCTTCAGACAGGTCACCTTTCATCAGGCCTAACCAGTTGCTGTAGACCAGAGTTTTATCGTCGGCATCAACAGCAGCGATAGAGTCTTCACAGTCCATAATGGTGGTCAGTGCTGACTCAATCAGAACGTCTTTGATACCCGCAGCATCGGTTTGACCGATCATAGTGCTGGCATCAATTTGGATTTCAAAATGTAGACCGTTGTTTTTCAACAAAACTACAGTCGGCGCAGCTGCAGAGCCTTGGAAACCAATCAGCTGTGCATCATCGCTCAAACCTGTGTTGCTACCGCCTTTGAGGCTCACAACCAGCTTGCCATCTTCAATGCGGTAACCGGTTGCATCAACGTGCGAACCTGCCGCCAAAGGTGCAGACTTGTCTAAGAAAGCACGTGCGTAAGCAATCACTTTATCGCCACGTACTTTGTTGTAGCCCTGACCTTTCTCTGCGCCGTCTTCTTCACTGATTGCATCAGTGCCGTATAGAGCGTCATACAAAGAACCCCAACGCGCATTCGCGGCGTTTAGAGCAAAACGTGCGTTAGTTACAGGTACCACTAACTGTGGACCCGCCATACGAGCAATTTCGTCGTCAACATTTTGTGTGCTGGCTTGAAAATCTGCTGCTTCTGGCAGCAAGTATCCAATCTCTTGCAGGAATGCTTTATAGGCTACTGCGTCATGAGCTTGGCCCTTACGTGCAAGGTGCCACTCATCAATTTGTGCTTGTAAGGCATCACGTTTTTCTAGCAGGGCACGGTTTTTCGGTGCAAGATCTTTTAACACCTGAGTTGCACCTTCCCAGAACTGCTCTGCAGTTAGGCCGGTACCTGGAATAGCTTGGGTGTTAACGAAGTCGTATAAAACTTTGGCGACTTGCAAGCCACCGACTTGAACGCGATCAGTCATTTTTGCCTCACTCTGCTTGAAAAAGCCTCAAAAAAAAATGGCTATAAAGCCATGTAGTGCATAAATATAAATACTACATGAATATTCGAAAAAAAGCAGAGGGAAATACACAGAGCAACTTTGGTCGATACTTTACGCGAGCAAATTGCAGGCAAAAAAAACTCCGAACCTCATTTAGGGGAGAGAGATTCGGAGTATAAATCTGAGCTGCTAGGGGAAACTCAGATGTCTGCCAACATACAACACATCAAGGAGTGTTACGAATGACTTACTCTACCATTCATATACTCTGACTGTGCTCAAGCGCAGAGAGTTCCTCAAGACGGCTAAATATTTTTAATGTGCTTGATCCCAGTTATCACCCACACCGGTTTCCACAATTAATGGCACATCTAAATCGGCACCCGCGCTCATCAATGGCAGTAAACCGGCACGCACTTCATCGACTTGGTCTTCGCGCACTTCAATCACCAATTCATCATGCACTTGCATAATCACCTTGGCATCTAAACCTGTATCCAACAGCCACTGATCCACGGTAATCATCGCGCGCTTAATAATATCAGCGGCACTGCCCTGCATTGGCGCGTTAATTGCAGTACGTTCAGCACCCTTACGAATGGCAGCATTTTTGGCTTTGATATCAGGCAAATACAAACGACGACCAAAGATGGTCTCGACATAACCCTGCTCGCTGGCTTGGGCGCGCGTGCGCTCCATATAGTCCAACACACCAGGGTAGCGGGCAAAGTAGCGGTCCATATACATTTTAGCTTGGCCACGATCACAACCAATTTGCTTGGCCAAACCGTGTGCGCTCATGCCGTAAATCAAACCAAAGTTGATCGCTTTCGCACTGCGACGCTGGTCACTGGTGACATCCTCTAATGCAACCCCAAACACTTCTGAGGCCGTGGCCTTGTGCACATCACGGTCATGGCGAAAAGCATCCAGCAAGCCTGGGTCTTGGGCCAAGTGCGCCATAATGCGCAGCTCAATTTGCGAGTAGTCCGCTGCCAGTAACTTGTAACCTTTAGGTGCGACAAAGGCCTGACGAATCCGGCGCCCTTCTGCAGTACGAATCGGAATATTTTGCAAGTTTGGATCACTGGAAGATAAACGTCCGGTAGCCGTAACTGCTTGGTGATAGCTGGTGTGAATACGCCCGGTTAGCGGATTAATTTGCTCAGGTAAACGGTCGGTATAGGTGCTTTTCAGTTTACTCAGGCTGCGATACTCCATCAGCAACACCGGCAACTCATGACCTTGTTCAGCCAGTTCTGCTAAGACAGCTTCAGCAGTACTGGGCTGGCCTTTGGCGGTTTTAGAGATCACGGGCAAACCGAGCTTCTCATACAAAATCACTCCCAATTGCTTGGGCGAAGCGAGATTAAATTCTTCACCGGCAATGGCAAAGGTTTTGCGCTCCAGCTCTTGCAGCTTCTCGGCCAACTCTAAACTCTGCTGACCCAGCAAATGCGCATCCACTAAAGCGCCATCACGCTCAATGCGCGCCAACACCGGCATCAGGGGCATTTCAATGGTGTCTAAGACGTTTTGCAACGCTGGAATCGCCTGCAAGGACTGGCTCAAGCGATTGTGTAAACACAGGGTAATTTCCGCATCTTCTGCGGCGTAAGGGCCCGCCACATCCAGATTAATCTGATCAAAGGTCAGCTGCTTAGCACCTTTACCGGCCACATCTTCAAAACGAATAGTGCTGCGGTCTAAATAGCGCTGAGCTAAATCATCCATATTATGGCGCGTAGCGGTGGAGTTGAGTACATAGGACTCGAGCATGGTATCGAAACGCACGCCCTGCACCTGAATGTCATAACGCGCCAGCACGTTAATATCGTACTTACCGTTTTGGCAAACTTTGATCACTGCGGGGTCTTCCAAGAGTGGACGCAAGGCTGCTAAGACTGTGTCTTGGTCCAGCTGCTCAGGCACGCCCATATAGCTGTGCGCCAACGGTACATAAGCCCCCTCGCCTTCAGCCACGGCAAAGGAGATACCGACTAAACGCGCTTGCTGCGCATCGAGGCTGGTGGTTTCAGTATCAAAGGCAAACAGCTTGGCACTGCTTAAACGCTGCAACCAATCGGCAAAGGCCTCTTGAGTCAAGATGGTTTGCCAGTTGCCTTGATAGTCAGGCGCAACTGCAGCTTCACTATCAGTCGCTGCAGCCGTGGTTTCCGGCGCGACCGTTGCATCTTCAGTATGAGTGGCAGTCAACGCAAA
>DATERP010000091.1:0-5524 GCA_035271385.1 Thiopseudomonas sp.
CCGCCACTTAGCTAAACGGTGGGCGCTCTAGATCACAGCTGCTCATAGGAAAACTTTTAATGTCGAATGCGCGCATCATTGTTCTTACGTCGTTAGCCATGGTTGCTTTTGCAGGTAATTCATTGCTCTGCCGGGCGGCACTCAGGGATAGCAGCATCGACGCAGCCAGTTTTACGACTATTCGATTGGTGTCCGGTGCCGTGGTGCTTTGGCTCATCGTACGAATGCGGCACAGCTCACCTGGCGGCGCTGGCAACTGGATGTCTGCTTGTGCGTTGTTTGTGTATGCCGCCGGCTTTTCTTTTGCCTATACAAGCTTGTCTGCAGCAACTGGTGCGCTGCTACTTTTTGGTGCTGTCCAAGCGACCATGATCGGCTATGGTATTTGGGTTGGTGAGCGTCTGCATAAACCGCAACTCATGGGCCTTTTCCTCGCTTTCGGAGGGCTGATTGGCCTTATGCTGCCGGGACTCTCAGCACCGCCATTCTATGGTTCGGTGTTGATGTTGGTGTCTGGCATTGCATGGGGCATCTATTCCCTGCGCGGGAAGGGAGTCGGGGATCCGACTAGGGTTACAACGGGGAATTTTCTACGCGCTGTACCAATCACACTAGTAATGAGCATATTTATGTTGAGTGGTGCGTCGCTCGATACTGCTGGCTTCTGGTATGCCGTTGCGTCGGGTGTACTGGCGTCCGGGGTTGGTTACGCTATTTGGTACACAGTCGTGCCTAGGTTGAAGGCCACTAACGCTGCAACAATGCAACTGAGTGTGCCGATTCTTGCGGCTCTGGGTGGCGTTATTATTTTAGGTGAACCCGTAACCCTGCGTTTGCTATTGGCGTCCGTAGCTATTCTCGGTGGAATCGCGCTGGTTATTATGAAGAAGCAGCATGCGAAAAGCGCCCAACACATCACTGCAGGTGACCTTTAACCCGCCATCCACTTCAGTCATTCCTAGTACGCGCGGCAGCCGTTTAAGAAGATAGTCACCACCAAATCGACCCATTGCTTGCGCTCTGCTAGATCAAAGTGATGCAAACCTAAACTGGCTTGCCGCAGCGGTTCCAGCACTACAGATGCCAGAAATAATTGCGAGAGTAGGGCGAGGTCATGGGCTTTAAGGTGGCCTGCGGCTTGTTCTTCTGCCAGTACGTTTTCCAATAAGGCACGTCCGGCAAAAGCGGATTTTTGATCACTTAAGCGCACTAACTCTGGAAAACGCTCCGCTTCAGCAGTGATGATGCTGTACATGCGCAATATTTTTACATCCAGCAAGGCGTCGAGCATTTGTAAGGCTAAGTCCGTCAAACGCTCTTGCAGGCTGCCGGCCGCTAATATTATGGGTGAGAAGTGCGTGTGCAGCACTCGATTACTCACGGCAATAAATAGCTCTTCTTTGCTGTTAAAACGCGCATACACCGTGGCTTTTGAGGTGTTAGCTTGCTTGGCAATGGTCTCGATACCGGTAGCACTAAAGCCGTCGGTTAAAAATAAATCTTCAGCTGCATCCAAAATACTGGCGTGTAAATCAGCAGCTTGTTTAAGCGAGGGGCGGCCACCTTTACGAGGTTCAGCGGCAGCAGTAAAAGGCTTCTTGGTCATGGTTAAAGTATCTTATGAATTTAATTTAAACTATACGTTGCGTTTAGTTTAAATTAAGGTAAATATTATTGCAGATTATTTTAGCAACGCTGCTGCATGTGCTGCGTCCCAACTATAAAAAGCCCTTGGAGGGGATCATCTTTGAACACAACATTTAATCCTAAATCAGCGCAATGGCTCTCAGCAGTTGAGAGCGCAGAAACAGTCAGTGACGTTGAGGCAACCCAGTGGGACGACCAAGCTGATTTTGTAGTGGTGGGTTACGGCGGCGCGGGTATGGCTGCAGCGTTGGAGGCGGTAGAAGGCGGCCTCGATGTTTTAGCCATCGACTTATTCGAAGGTGGCGGCTCCACTGCCATGAACGGCGGTGTGGTGTATGCCGGTGGCGGCACAGCGATTCAACAAGAAGCGGGAGTCGTGGATGATGTTGAGGAAATGTACAAATACCTCAAATTAGAAACTCAAGGTGTGATTAAAGACGCCACGTTGCGCCGTTTTTGCGAGCAAAGCCCAGGCATGATTGATTGGTTAACTGGCCATGGCGTGCGCTTTGATAGCTCGTTATTTAAGAATAAAACCTCGTATCCACCGCAAGGCTATTTTCTTTACCATGCTGACAGCTCGCTCGCACCTTACCATTCCAGTATTGCTAAACCAGCGGCTCGTGGGCATAAAGCTTGGTGTGCACCGACCAGCGCCGCGATTGGTTTTGGTAAACATTTAACTGATCCGTTGCGCAAAAGTGCCTCGCGGCGCGGTGTGCGTTTTATGGCGCAAACCGAAGCCCGCAAACTGATTATTGATCACAGTGGTGCAGTGGTGGGCATCAGTGTAGTGCAAATGCCACCCGGCCCGGATGCGGAAGAATGCCGCCGCTTAATGGCATTAGCGACCAAATGGCAGATGATGCTGCCCAGTAGTTTCCCCGGCTTTAATATCACCAATGGTATTGCCGAGCGTTACTGGAAGCGCGCCAATGTCTTGAAGTCGATGCACAGCATTGCTCGTCGTATTCGTGCGCGCCAAGGCGTGTGTTTAAGCACCGGTGGTTTTATTCAAAATCGACCCATGGTGCAGCATTACGCGCCGGGCTATAGCGCCAGTATGGCCATGGGTTCACCCGGTGATAATGGCAGTGGCATTCGTTTGGGGCAAACGGTGGGCGGCGCGGTGGATCGCTTGGAGCGTATCAGTAGCTGGCGTTTTCTCAATCCACCGCAGGCGTTTGCTGCGGGTATGCTGGTGAATGCTAAAGGTGAGCGCTATGTCAACGAAGCACTCTACGGAGCTGCGGTGGGGCAAGTGTTAGGCGATGAGCAAAACGGTGTTGGCTGGTTGATTTTGGATAAGAATCTGTACCGTAAAGCCCAGCAGCAATTGCGTAAAGACGAGATGCTGCCGTTCCAGCGTCAGCCGGGCAAGTTAGCGCTGTTGTTTTCCCGCAAGGCGCGCACTTTGGATCAGCTGTCGGCCAAGTGTGGTTTTGATCCGCAGACCCTGCGCAATACCGCAGCAACCTATAACCGTACCGCCGCCGGTTGGCAGCCCGATGCCTTTGGTAAGGATCAAAACGATATGCACAGTATCGTCGATGGACCATTTTATGCGATTGATGTGGGAGCGAAAAGTAAGCTGCTGCCGCTCTCGACTATGACTGTAGGTGGTTTAAAAGTGAATGAAGAGACCGGTGAAGTGCTGAAAGAGGATGGCAGCAGCATTACGGGTTTATATGCGGCCGGTCGTGCAGCTATTGGCTTGCCATCACACTTGTATATCAGTGGTTTGTCGGCGGCTGATTGCTTCTTTTCAGGTCGCCGCGCCGGTGCGCATGCAGCCAGTAAAGTATCGGTAGTAGCGTCAGAGTCTGAGTAGTAATAGGCTTTAAGCGTCTTGTGGCTGTGAGTGTTGGGTCCAAATTGTGCTACTTAGACGACAATCTGGACCCACATCAAGAGCGCATAAAAGCAGCCTATTTAGCCTTCTAAATTACGCACACGCTGGGCCAAGATAGAAAAATCAAAACGCACCTTGGTTGGAATTAATAACAGCACTAGAGATATGGCTACTGGTACTAAAGTGGCTAGCAGGAAAGATTCCAGCAAATTAGTCGTGGGTGCGCCGGGATTGGGGAACATCAGCAGACCCGCAATGAGTCCGCCGAGTGTGCTCAGCACCGCGTTATAACTCTGGTAGCGCGCACTATAGAAGCCAAAAAATACGGGGAAGGCCGCGGCACAACAGAGCAAATCCGCTAGTAAAAACAGGTAGAGAATGCTGTAACCCTGCGAAGCGACAATCAGCACTGGCACCGATAAAATGATAATTAACCAGCGCGATATTCTCAGTAAATCTTGGCTGCTGAGTTTGGCTGATAACCGGCCAATATCAATGACAAAAATGCTCGACAGCCCGCTAATAGTGGAGTCGGCACTGCTCATAATCAGCGCTAAGCCAAAGGGCAATAAACCAATCGCAAACCACATCGGCATATCAGTCAGCAGCACGCTAAACAGCGCCACCGAGCCATCGCCGGGTAAGTCGAGGCTGACAAAAGCCAAGCCAAATAAGCCCATAATAAAGATAATTGGAAAGCTCAACAGACCACTGGTAATAAAACCGTTACGAATCACCCGACTGCTGCGTGCGGCAAAAATACGCTGCCAAGTCCCTTGGTAAAACAAGCCGGTGAGGACGACCGCAAGGAAGAATGTTAGGCCAGATTTTAAGCCATTCATATCAAAAGGATTCAGCAGGTGCGGGGCTTTTTCCTGCAAACTGTGCACCATGGGCGTGATGCCACCGGTGGCTTTCCAGCCAAAAAACATCAGCACCAAGAGAAACGGAATAATCACCAGCATCTGCAAGCGGTCAGTAAAAATCGTCACGCGTAAACCGCCATACAAGGTGTAAATCAAGGTGGCGATCATGACAATGCTTGCGGTTTGCCACAATGGTACCGGTGCTAATAGCGCGACCATTTCCGCAATCGCCGTCAGCCCTGCAGTCAGGCTGATAAACATAAAGAACACCATAATCACCAGCACAAAGGCATACATCACCCGACCATAACGGCCGAGGACAAACTCAGTTAGGGTATGGCCTTCAGGCATCAGGGTACGAATGCGTGGACCGATTTGCGTCATGATTAAACTGGGCACCATCGAGCCTAAAGCATAGCCGGTAATGGCGCCGATACCGCCCCAAGTGGCGGCCTGTGCTGGGCCAAATAAAATCCAAGTACCCAGCGTGGTAGCTAATAAAGTGAGGAGGGTGGACAGGCTGCTTTGGCTATTACGCGCTACCAAAAAATCATCCAATTTATCTTGGCTGCGGCGTGCGTAAATCAGGCCGGGCACAGCGAAAAGTATGGCGAAGACAATGAGCCAAGTTATTGCAGCGGAGGTGCTTAACATTCTTCTTCCTTGCCTGTCAGGCAGTAACGTAATCGCTCAATAGCGAAAGACCGGGACGGCAGCGAAGAAAGAGGGTGCGCACAGGTAAGCAGGTGATAGGCATTTTCCTTCCCTTCGTCGGCATTACCCGGATCAGGTTCGAAGGGTTACTGCAGAAAATGCAGAATCTCAGCCGTCATTTGGCTCCCCTAGGATGGCGCACAGAGTATGAAGCTTAGCGTCACTTGTCAATTTACAAATAGTAGGCGCTACATTTTTGCTGATGTGATGTGCTATGGTTTGCGATCGGCACGGGGTGTCCTGCATGCAGGGCTGAGATAAAACCCGTTGAACCTGATCCAGTTCATACTGGCGAAGGGATGTCAGTTCAGGTTAAGTTCCCGTCTGTCTATCCATGCCTTCGCCTCTTTTTGAGGTGTTTATGCAAAAAATTCTACGTTTTGATCAACAGTTAGTTCTGATTACTGGCGCTGCCCGCGGCTTGGGCGAGCACTTAGTACGCGCA
>DATERP010000092.1:0-23693 GCA_035271385.1 Thiopseudomonas sp.
CGCGTAACGTATTCACCAGCAATGCACTGCAAGGTCTGGCTATGCAAGCCCAACTCTTTACCAGCGCCTTTTGTGTAAGGGTGCATATCATACGCAGACAAAAACACGCCACGCTCTTTAATAGAGCGCTGGCTTAGCTCATTCACATAGTTCCAAGCGAAATTAACACTTTTAGCCATACTGTTGAGCAGAGCACAGTGTCTGTCTCGCACTCGGACTTTTAATGTTTTGGTCTGCTTATTCATACTGTACATAATACCAGTACTACACATTAAGCCCAAGGGGAAGCTGCGCTTCCCGCGCTATCCATCCCTGCACTAAAAGTACGGGGTCTTTCGCGCAAAACCGATAAAAATGTAAAGCCTATGCGTTACCCGTCAGCTTAATTTGCGCATCGCGGGTAAAGTCGAGCATACGCTGCAAAGGACGCACCGCTTTAGGCACAATCGCTGGATCGACAATGATTTCATTATCACCATTTTGTAGGCCCAATAATAACGCTTCCAGCGTATTCATCGCCATCCACGGACAGTTGGCACAGCTACGACAGGCAGCACCTTCACCGGCAGTGGGCGCTTCAATAAAGCTCTTATTGGGGCTCAATTGCTGCATTTTGTAGAAAATACCGCGATCAGTGGCCACAATAAACTGCTGATTAGGCAATTCTTGACTGGCTTTAATTAACTGGGTGGTCGAGCCAATCACATCTGCCAACTCTAACACTGCCGTCGGCGACTCTGGGTGCGCTAAAACAGCTGCGTCAGGGTAGAGCACCTTCATATCAGCGAGTTGTTTGGACTTAAACTCCTCATGGACGATACAAGCACCGTCCCACAGCAGCATATCGGCGCCGGTTTCTCGTTGAATATAACGGCCCAAATGCTGATCCGGTGCCCATAAAATGGTTTCACCGTTATCCATCAAGGTTTCAACAATGTCTAAAGCACAGCTCGAGGTGACCACCCAATCCGCACGCGCTTTAACGGCCGCCGAAGTATTGGCATACACCACAACGGTGCGCTCAGGGTGCTGATCACAGAACTCAGAAAACTCTTTAATCGGACACCCTAAATCAAGCGAGCAGGTCGCTTCTAGGGTCGGCATTAAGATACGTTTTTCAGGATTCAAGATTTTTGCTGTCTCACCCATAAAGCGCACACCAGCAACCACTAGTGTTTTCGCCGGATGCTGGCTACCAAAACGCGCCATTTCCAGCGAGTCAGCCACACAGCCACCGCTTTTCTCGGCCAGCTCTTGGATAACGGGATCACAATAATAGTGGGCGACTAAAACAGCATCTTGCGCTTTCAGCTCAGCAATAATGCGCTCAGAATAATGCGCTTGCTGCTCAGGCGTTAGCTCTTCAACCTGCTTCGCCGCCAAGTGTGCTTGAACCAAAATACGTTCAGATATTTGCGTCATTGATGCCAGTCCTCATAGCGCACACGGGCGCAATGTTAACAAGTGTATTTCTTATTAATGTAAAAAAGATACAACACAATACTGACGATAAAATGATGCCAACAGAAAGTTGGTGGGTCGTGTGGGATTCGAACCTACGACCAATTGGTTAAAAGCCAACTGCTCTACCACTGAGCTAACGACCCGGAAGGGGTGCGAATAATACGGGTTTCTCAGCTCAGATCAAGCATAAATTTCATTTATGTCAAAAATACCGTGTCGGATCATTCATCTCTGCGTTTAAAAAACCTTGTTTACGCAATTGACAGCTGTCACAGACACCGCACGCACGCCCCTCGCTATCAGCCTGATAACAAGAAACCGTCAGTGCATAATCTACCCCGAGCTGTGTTCCGAGCTGAATGATATCAGCCTTACTCAGACTTTGCAGTGGTGCTTGAATACGAAAGGCTCGCCCTTCCACGCCTTCACGCGTGGCTAAATTGGCCATCCGTTCAAATGCTTGGATAAAGGCCATGCGACAATCTGGGTAGCCCGAATAGTCAACATCATTGACACCAATAAAAATATCATAGGCTTGCAAAACTTCAGCCCAGCCAAGCGCCAAAGATAAAAACACTGTGTTACGTGCTGGCACATAAGTAATAGGAATCCCACCATCACCACTGGCCTCAGGTACAGCTAAGCTGCTATCAGTCAGCGCTGAACCACCGATGCCATCCAGATTAATACCAATGACTTTATGCTCAACAGCGCCTAAAGCGGTAGAAATAAGGCGCGAAGCATCCAGCTCGCTGCGATGGCGCTGCCCATAATCAAAACTCATGGTGTAGCACTCATAACCTTGCGCACGCGCTGAGGCTAAAACTGTGGCCGAATCCAAACCGCCGGACAATAAAATAACTGCACGTTTAGGGCTCATATACTCACTCACTGTTCAATAAAAAGCGCGACTGTTCAACAATCGCTTGAATAGATACAGGTTAAATCAACCTTAACGGCCGGGCTCGTCATCCCAGAGCACTTTATGCAGCTGCAACTGAAAGCGTACCGGTAAGTTATCTGCCACGATCCAATCTGCCAAATCGCGTGCACTGAGCTGACCCTGGCTGGGTGAAAACAGCACATCATCCACGCGCGTATCGAGCTTATATTGCAACAGCTTAGTCACCGCCCAATCGTAGTCCGCACGGCTGCAGAGCACGAACTTGACCTGATCTTGTGCTTTGAGTAAGTCGATATTGTCGTACAGATTACGATGCGACTCTAACGAATCTGGCGTTTTCAAATCCAGCACAATATGCACACGCGGGTCCACATGGCGGATATCCATCGCACCACTGGTCTCGATCGACACCTGATAACCTGCATCGCAAAGCTGCGTCAGCAAAGGTAAGGCATTGGGCTGCGCCAGCGGCTCTCCGCCAGTCACACAGATATAGCGCGGCTTGTAAGCTGCAACTTGCGCTAAGATTGTTTCCAAAGAGAGTAATTGGCCGCCAGTAAAGGCATAGGCACTATCGCAATATTGACAGCGTAAAGGGCAGCCCGTGAGGCGCACAAAGACGGTGGGTAAACCTGCAGTGCGTGTTTCGCCTTGCAGCGAGTAAAAGATTTCGGTGATACGTAAGGTGTTTTGCATACTATATGCGCCGGGCGCGACAGCAAAACAGGCCGTCCGCCTCCATTGCGAAATGAGGCACTGCACAGCACGGACCCGCGCCGAGCGCGAACGTGCTAGATGAACAGTGTATTAGAGTTTTCTAAGGTCTTGCTGTGCGAGCTGTGCAGCCGAACTGTTAGGGAACTTAGCCACAACTTCTTGCATAATACCGCGTGCTTTATCCGCATGGCCTAATCGGCGCTCGACGTCAGCGAGCTTATACAAAGAGTCAGGCACTTTATTGTGCTCTGGGTAGGTGTGGCTGACTAAAGCAAAGGCTTTACCCGCTGCTTGTAAATCACCTTCAACCAAATGCACTTCACCTAACCAATACTGAGCATTGCCCGCATATTGGCTGTTGGGATACTTGCGCAAAAAAGCACTGAAAGCTTGTTGTGCTTTAGCAAAGTCTCGCTGCTTAATCAGATCAAATGACGCTTCATAAAACAGTTTTTCTTTTTCTGGATCAGCAGCGCTGGCATCGTTTTGTGCAGCGCTTGCACCTGCCGAACCGGCCGATGCTACAGTCGCTTTGGTTGAGCTCGAAGCTTGCGCTGCGACTCCTTCCTGTAAGCGGCTGTCTAATGTTTGGTAACGCTCAAGATTTTCTTGGCGTAATGTACGTAACTCATGCTGCTGCTCTTCAAGCATACCGCGCAGCGTAGAGATTTCTTCTTGCATCTGTTGCATTTGCATAAACACCTGCCCCTGGGCTGAAAGCGGTGCCGAAGCACCACCCCCAGTTGCAGTTCCGCTCATACCCTGATCTGCGCCAGCTAACATATGATTATGTCCTGAGCCATCAGTGATTGGGATCGCAGCAACTGCCAAAGTGGGCAGGCTGAGGGCCAAAGCTATCAAGGTTGAGCGAATCATGTTTTTTACCTATTACTTGCGCAGTTCAACGCGACGGTTTTGTGACCAAGCGCTATCGTCATGGCCTAGAACGTTTGGACGCTCTTCACCATAGGATACTGTCTCAAGTTGTGCAGGTGAAACACCTTGCAGAACTAAGTAACGCTGTACAGCTTTTGCACGACGCTCACCTAGAGCCATGTTGTATTCGCGAGTACCACGCTCATCGGCGTGACCTTCTAATACAACGCGTGAACCGTTTGATTGTAAGTCACGTGCGTGTACATCTAATGCGCGCATTGCTTCGTGCTTCAAATCTGAGCTATCAAATTCAAAGTAGAAGGTTGTCATTGAGCGCAGTGCTGCTTCTTCGCTGTTACGATCGCTGTCATAACCACTGTCAACCGCACCAGTGTTTGCGCCATAACCCGCATTCGGATCAATTGCACCTTCACCGCTAGCATCGCCGCCTTTTGATGAACAACCAACTGCTACCGCTAAAGCTAATGAGAGTGCAGCAAATTTACCGAATTTAGCCATTTCCATTTTTACAGCTCCAAAAACAACACGTTTAATTAAGTTAACAGATAACCCATCATCAGTTTAGGTAAGGGGACCATGAAGGCTCTCTGACTTCGCCTTGTATGCTAGGTAGTGGGAGCCGCACCCGCCCATTGATAGATGCAAGCATCAGGACACCCCTGCCCTGTTGGTGGGTGGCATAGATTACCATTGTTCCGTTGGGTGCAACAGTAGGTGACTCATCTAAACTTGAATCAGATAGAATTCGCAAATTACCGCGCTGCAAATCCTGTGCAGCCACCTTAAATACTGCGTATCCGTCTTGACGGTGAATCATCACCAGCGTCTTTTCATCGGCTGATAATTTCGGGTTAGCATTGTAGTTACCGACAAAAGTGACGCGCTCTGCAGCCCCACCGCTCACCTTCATCCGATAGATCTGTGGCTTACCTGAACGGTCAGAGGTGAAGTAGATGGTTTGTCCATCTTTACCCCAGAACGGTTCGGTATCAATGGCCGCATGATTGGTCACGCGACGCACTTGACGTGAACCCATATCCATCACGTAGATTTCTGGATTACCGTCACGCGACAAGACAAAAGCTAAGCGCTTACCATCAGGCGACCAAGATGGTGCACCGTTCAAGCCATCATAATTGGTGATTTGCTCACGATGACCGGTCTCAATATTTTGCACGAAAATGCGCGGACGCTTTTGCTCAAATGACACATAGGCAATACGCTTACCATCTGGCGCAAATGAGGGCGACAAAATAGGCTCACGAGACTGCAACAAGGTGACTGCACGCGCACCATCATAATCAGAGCGCTGCAAGGTATAACGCGTATTGCTCGCAGAAAAGCGCTCAGCAGTCACATACAACAAGCGCGTAGAGAACGCACCCTTAACCCCGGTGAGCTTTTCGTATGCCTGATCAGCAATATGGTGTGACAAGTCACGCAACTGCTCGGTACTGCCTGCCACCGTACCACTGAGCATCACTTGTTCAGTGGCCACATTCAGCACTGCATACTTGATTTGTAAACGCCCTGCTTGCGCAGTGATATGCCCCACTAACACATACTGGGCACCCACAGCGCTCCAGTCACGAAAAATCACTTCGCTGGCTTGCGCCGGCTGGCTGATCATATTTTGACGGGCAATCGGCTCAAAGGTGCCGGAGTTACGTAAATCTTGACCGACAATTTGTGCCACATCTTCAGGCAAGGCATTACCGCCCTGCCAACCAAAAGGCACCACCGCAATCGGAATCGCCCGATCACTGCCCCCAGAAATCAGCAACGGGTCTGCTGCCTGGACAACACTGACACACAGCAGCGCACTGAGTAACAACCAACGCTTTAATATTCTCACAGACCTAAATCCTCTGGTTTAAACACCGCGCTACGTTTGCGATACAGACTGTCAAACGTCTTGCGATCTAATTGTTGCATTTCTCGGACCCGCCCCACATTACGCACTGCGGCCACGGCCGAAGCATCAAATGCAGGATCACCACTGCTGCGTGTCACGCTGGCATTGGTAATGGTGCCGTCGGGTAACATTTCAATTAACACTGTCACCGCCATCCCATTACGTGCCGACGGTGGACGCACCCACTGCTCACTCACTAAACGCACAATCAAGTCGTCTAAGTTACCGGCCACTTGCGAGCCGACAGTATCGGCCTTAGTTTGCTGGTACTGCGTATCATTGGACAATAATTCAGCTAATGCGCCAGCTTTTTTATCTTCCATAGCTTTACGAGCCGCTTCTTGCGCTTTACGTTGCTTATCCGCGGCCTCCGCCGCTTGTTTTTTCTTGTCTGCCTCAGCCTTTTGTTTGGCAGCGGCATCAGCGGCAGCCTTTTTCTTCGCAGCATCAGCGTTAGCCTTCTTTTTGGCGTCCTCTGCTGCTTTCTTTTTCGCATCTTCAGCTGCTTTTTTCTTCGCATCTTCGGCTGCTTTTTTCTTAGCGTCTTCAGCGGCCTTTTTCTTTGCGTCTTCGGCTGCTTTCTTCTTCGCATCCTCTGCTGCTTTGATTTTGGCAACCTCGGCTTGCTTGAGTTTCTCAGCAGCCTGTTTGGCTTGGTCTTCTTTTTTCGCTTGCGCCTGCTTTTGTGCTTGCGCAGCTTGTTTCTGTGCTTGCGCTGCTTTCTCTTCAGCCTGCTTACGCGCTTGTGCCGCGCGTGTCTCTGCTGCCGATTGAGCCTGCGCAGCTTTTTGTGCCAAAGCTGCTAAGCGTTCTTGTTCGATTTTCTTTTGCGCTAATTGTTCAACTTCATAACGCTGTGCCGAAGTTTTAGCGGCTTCACCGGCAATTTTTTGATTGGTTTGCGTGGTGGCTTGGCTTTGTGACTGCAGCTGATACAAAGTGGCTTTAATCACCGGACGCGCCGGTGGCAATTCAGGCGTATTGGAAAAGCTGACAAACAAAAACGCAAACAGCATAGCGTGCAGGCCAACCGCCCACACGACGGGCCAAAATAACTTTTCCGAAGAACTACGATCATAAGGTCGCATTAAGGTGCCTCAGTAATTAAGCCAACATCACTGACGCCCGCTTGCTGCAAGCCACCCATGGCTGCCATCACGCTGCCATAATCCACAGTTTTATCGGCACGTACATAGACCTGTACTTTTTTACCTTGCGCCGCGTTAGCCGCTAAAATAGCGCGCGCAGCATTCACCATCTGCGCCAGATCCACTGCTTTATCTTGCACAGTATCGACATCCACTTCGGTACTGGTATTCCAGTAATAGCTTTTGTCAGCCTTGATAGAAATAGTCAGCACGATCGAGTTGTTATCTTGCGGTAACACTTCACTGCTGACCTGCGGTAAATCAACCTTGACCCCCTGATTGAGCATGGGCGCCGTGACCATAAAGATCACCAACAACACCAGCATCACGTCGATATAAGGCACCACGTTCATTTCAGCAACGGGTTTACGGCGATTACGAATTCTTGCTCTATGCATGGGGCACCTTAATCCTCTTTAGAGTGGACTTTACGATGCAAAATGGCCTGAAACTCATCAGCAAAGGTGTAATAGCGCGCAATCAGGTTTTCGCCACGTGCCGCAAAACGGTTATAGGCAATCACCGCAGGAATCGCCGCGAACAAACCAATCGCCGTGGCAATCAAAGCCTCAGCAATACCTGGCGCCACAGTCGCCAAAGTCGCTTGCTGCACTTGGGCTAAACCGCGGAAGGAGTTCATAATCCCCCACACCGTACCAAACAGACCGATATACGGACTGGTGGAACCAACGGTCGCCAGAAATGGCAAACTCTGTTCAAGCTTTTCTTCTTCGTGAGAAATCGCCACACGCATGGAGCGCGCAACACCATCCATCACCGACTCAGGATTAGCGCCCTGCTGCTGGCTCAAGCGAGAAAACTCTTTAAAGCCCGCGCGAAAGATCTGCTCAACACCGGAATCTGGATCAGGATCTGTATTGACCTGACGATACAGCTTCGACAGATCAACGCCTGACCAAAAACGGTCTTCAAAAACAGTGAGGCTGCTACGCGCGGTACGCAATAATTGGCTGCGCTGAAAGATCAGCACCCACGACATGATTGAAGCACCCACCAAAATCAACATTACAAACTGAACAACCAGACTGGCGTTGCTGATTAAGCTCCACATTGACATCTGATCAACGGCATTCGCTTCCACGCTTATTCTCCTGCAAAGTCTTGCACATCGGCATTAAACGCCGCATATAACAGTTCGGGAATACCCCGAGGCTTAAAGGTATCAGCACGCACACAAGCTACAGTGAAATGACCTTCACAAAGTAAAGTGTCATCACTGCGGCGACGAACCTGCTGATAAAATTTCAAACTGACACGTTTTAATTCTTGCACCTGCACGCTCACCACCAACTCATCGTCTAAACGAGCTGGAGCGTGATAACGAGCTTGCGCGGAATGCACAACAAACAGTAGATTTTCGCTGGCCATCTGCGCTTGAGAAAAGCCCAAATGACGCAATCGCTCAGTGCGAGCTCGTTCCATAAACTTTAGATAGTTCACGTAATAAACGATGCCGCCTGCATCCGTATCCTCGTAGTAGACCCGACAAGGAAAAGTAAATCGCGGTGCTGTTGTTGATGCGTGCATACTTTAATGCGACCTCAGGTAATTGCCAATCAAAAACGCAGGTATATTTTCACTGGTCATCGCTGTATTTCTCAAGCAGCGAGGTATCCACCAAACGCTCAGGTAAATTCAGGCCAAAATGCAGGTAAGCATGACGCGTCACTACGCGCCCACGCGGGGTGCGCATGATAAAACCCTGCTGAATTAAATACGGTTCCAACACATCTTCAATGGTGTGCCGTTCTTCACTGATTGCCGCAGCTAAACTGTCGATCCCAACCGGGCCACCATCAAACTTTTCAATCATGGCTAACAATAAACGGCGGTCTTGATGGTCAAAGCCGTGCTCATCCACATCCAGCAAATTCAACGCTTGATCAGCGATGGACTGAGTAATATGCCCCGTACCGCGCACTTGCGCAAAATCGCGCACACGGCGTAATAAACGGTTGGCAATCCGCGGTGTACCACGTGCACGACGAGCAATCTCGTAAGCGCCTTCTGGCTCAATGGGCATATTCAAGATGCCACCGGAGCGCATTACAATAGTGGTTAAATCCGTATCATTATAAAATTCTAAACGCTGCACAATACCGAAACGGTCGCGCAGTGGATTAGTCAACATACCTGCGCGCGTCGTAGCCCCCACCAAAGTAAAGGGTGGCAAATCCAGCTTAATCGAACGCGCGGCAGGGCCTTCACCGATCATAATATCCAGCTGAAAATCTTCCATCGCCGGATACAATACTTCTTCCACAATCGGCGGTAAGCGGTGAATCTCATCAATAAACAGCACATCGCCTTCTTCAAGATTCGTCAGCAAAGCGGCTAAATCACCGGGGCGTTCTAGTACCGGGCCTGAGGTACTTTTCAGCGATACATTCATTTCTTGGGCAATGATATTGGCTAAGGTGGTTTTACCTAAACCTGGCGGGCCAAAAATCAACGTATGGTCCAGCGTTTCCTGACGGTGTTTTGCTGCGTCCATAAAGAGCGCCATTTGCTCACGCACCACCGGCTGACCAATATATTCAGCCAAACTCAAGGGGCGTATCGCACGGTCAATATGTTCTTCACGCTCGCGAGGCGTGGCATCAATTAAGCGATCAGCTTCAATCATAAACTGCAGTTATCCCAAGTAATATTGCTCAATTACGCCATACCTTTGAGTGCGCGACGAATTAAGTCTTCGCTGCTTAAGCCTTCGGCAAACACCGCGCTGACCGCTCGACTGGCCTCCGCTGGTTTAAATCCTAAACTGACCAAAGCACTGACCGCATCATTTTCTGCCATATAAGCGCTTGTGACTGTGGATGTCGCTGTAGGTTCCATACCCGCTTGTCCAGCCAGCGGTGTACTGTCCCAATTTTTAAAGCGATCTTTGAGTTCAACCAGCAAACGGTCGGCAGTTTTCTTACCCACGCCCGGCACTTTCATCAAGCGACTGGTGTCCTCAGCATTCACACACTGAATCAACTCATCCGCGCTCATACCGGACATCAACGCCAGCGCCAGCTTAGGTCCGACGCCATTTAAACGGATCAGCTCACGAAATAAAGCACGGTCGCGCTTAGCATAAAAGCCATACAGCAACTGGGCATCTTCACGCACCACTAAATGCACATGCAACACCAAGGGTTCACCCACGGCCGGCAACTGAAACAAGGTGGTCATCGGCACTTCCAACTCATAGCCGACACCATTTACATCCAACAGCACATGCGGCGGTTGTTTTTCTAATAAAGTGCCACGTAAATATCCAATCACAATAAGTCCTTCATGCTTGCGCGCTTGTTATAAGTTAACATCCTAATAATAGCTGGCATTATATACAGTTCGCTGCAAGCAAGCCACACAGGCCGCAGCAGCGCCAGAGCACACACCCCGAGCGACAGGCAGTCAGTAGGTAAGATTTAGCCAAGGGTTTTAATTTGCAGTTCTTAAACGTATCGCTTGCAAAGCACAGGCATCAGCAATGGGGTTGGCATCCGTGGACACATAGGCTTTAACTGGTGATGCCGCAGCTGTGTGTTCACTGCAGGCTATATATGTACTCAACAGCACAGCCTGAATTGACTGAGCGCACACTGATACGTCTCAACCTCAGCACACAGACTCAAACAGTGTTACCCCAGCACCTCAAACACAAACTGTTACCCACCCCACCCGCACGTAACACTTAACGTGACTGGCGGTAACACTTCCCATAAAAACGTCCCACACACCACACTCAAAAATCCATCAAAAACCAACAAAAAACCATAACCCATTGATTTTAAAGGATTTAATAAAAGCTGGCACAGCACCTGCTTTATATATCCGTACAACAACAATAAAAACAAACACTAATAATAAGAATAAGACGTAACGGCTCTAGCATAATAAAAACAACAGCATAAGAGACGCAGCTAACTGATTACTTTGCAGAGGATAACAAAAACAGCGGTACAGATGATTAGAGAACAATAAAACTGCAATACATGCAGCGACCGTATCAACTGAATATCGCAATAATAAAATCAGCATCCAAAGCAATCCGTTAACTTTTCAACAGCTTAATGTGAGCTGTAAAAAAAGAAGCAGGCAGATAACAACAACAAAAATGCCGACAATAATAAAAAAAACGCACAGAATTATTCATGGGGAAGCGCAGGCTTCCCCATAACATTATTTAACAACACCTCAGCTCAACACCCCGCACATATAAATCACAAACCTATCGACGACTCACCTTAAGCACTTTCTTCATTCACCTCGCACTCTAGCGGTGGTAGAATCGCAACCATGATGTGCTATCAACACTATAATAATTCTTCTCGCTGGACCGCGCCGGCCCTATGGCATCTTTTGCCGCCGACCTTATTGCGCGCAGCGTGGATGAACTTTCTTTTTGTTGCGAGTCGCAAACAGGCCCCGCTATGCTGAAAAAGCTTTTCAAACCCTTTCGCCTGCCACTGCAGCCTAAAAAGCCAGAACAACCTACAGTTCTTGATGCTCATGAGCACCGTTTAAGTTGTGCTGACTTTAACCGCAATGCTGCGAATGTCGCTGTGCGCCTACAGCAAGCTGGCTTTGAGGCGTATTTAGTCGGCGGCTGTGTGCGAGATTCACTGATTGGTGTCACCCCAAAAGATTTTGATGTCGCCACCAGCGCCACACCTGAACAAGTACGCCATGAGTTTCGTAATTCACGCATTATCGGCCGTCGTTTTAAATTGGTGCACGTGCATTTTGGTCGCGAACTGATTGAGGTCGCAACTTTTCGCAGCAACCACGAGCAAGATGACGAGGTCGCCAATAACGATCAGTCAGCTCACGATGCCAGCGGACGTATTTTGCGCGACAACGTTTACGGCACTATGGAAGATGATGCGCAACGCCGCGATTTCACCATGAACGCCCTGTACTTTGATGTCAGCAATGACAAGGTACATGACTACAGCACAGGTTTTGCGGATATTCAGCGCCGCTTAATTCGCTTGATTGGCGATCCTGAGCAGCGCTATTTAGAAGACCCTGTACGCATGCTGCGTGCAATACGCTTTGCTGCCAAGCTTGATTTTGCTATCGAAGACAGTACTGCAGAACCCATTCGTCGCCTGGCCTACTTGCTGCGTGACATTCCTTCGGCGCGTTTATACGAAGAAGTGCTCAAGCTATTCCTCAGCGGTTATGCCGTGCGCACCTATGAGTTACTGCGCGAATACAATTTATTTGCTGAGTTGTTTCCAGGCACTGCCAAAGCGCTTGAAAGAAGCCCAACCAATGTTGATATTCTGTTGCGCAATGCCTTTAAGAGCACGGACAAACGCGTACAAGCAGGCCGCCCTGTTACACCTGCATTTTTATTTGCCGCACTGCTGTGGCCGTCGCTGACGGTACGCGCTATTCATTTGCAAAAAGATGGCATGCCCGCCCTACCTGCTACACAAGAAGCAGCGCATCAGGTTTTGCTAGAGCAACTGCAACGTATTGCTGTGCCTAAGCGCTTTAGTATTCCCACTCGTGAAATTTGGGATATGCAGGAACGTTTACCGCGCCGCTCAGGCAAACGCGCTGACACCTTACTGGCTCACCCGCGTTTTCGTGCCGCGTATGACTTTTTACTGTTGCGTGAAAGCGCAGGCGAACCCACTGAAGGCTTGGGCGATTGGTGGACACAATACCAAGACGCCAGCGACAGTGAACGCCGTGAGATGATTAATGGCCTTAGTGGTAAAAGTGCAGCACCACGTAAACGCAAGCGCAAACCACGCAGCAAGTCTGCACCAGGCCAAGATTGATGGAAGCGGTGTACATTGGCTTAGGCAGTAATTTAGCTGAACCTGTGCAACAGTTGGATGCTGCGCTCAAAGCTTTAGCGCAGCTGCCCAAAACACGTTTAGTTGCCACTTCAGCCTATTACTCCAGCGCACCTTTAGGCCCCAGTGATCAGCCGCGCTATACCAATGCCGCCGCCCATTTAGAAACTGATCTAGCGCCCCATCTTTTACTCGATCAACTGCAGGCCATTGAGTTAAGTCAAGGCCGTCAACGCAAAGCTGAGCGCTGGGGTCCACGTACACTGGATCTGGATATTCTATTATTTGGCCAGCTCATTTTAGACGATGAGCGCCTGTGTGTGCCGCACTATCATATGCATGCACGGCCTTTTGTTTTGCTGCCTTTAGCTGAGTTATGCCCAGCGGACTTTCAACTCGCTGATGGGCGCTTACTGGCCGACTTACTCAAGCAATGCCCTGTAGATCCAACGCTACAGCGCCTGCATACACCAGCGCTTTGCACTATTTAATCAAGCATCCCTGCATAAATGGTTGACTTAAAGCCAAGCCATCAGGACTATAACCGCCTTAATGCCAGTACCCCAAAGGTACTCAAGAGGACTTCCTAAATGTCTGATGTGACTCTAACAACACTATTACAATTAAAGCAGCGCGGTGAGAAAATCACCATGCTCACCTGCTATGACGCCACTTTTGCCGCCACAGCATGTGATGCCGGAATCGAGATCTTATTAGTGGGTGATTCCTTAGGCATGGTTTTGCAAGGCCAAGACAGCACCCTACCTGTGACCATCGACGAGATGGCTTACCACACCGCTTGCGTTAAACGCGGCAATAAAGGCGCGCTGATTCTCAGCGATCTACCCTTTATGAGCACCGCCACGCTTGAGCAAACCTTTGCAAGTTGTGCGCAGTTGATGCGTGCTGGCGCGCATATGGTCAAACTCGAAGGCGGTGCCTGGCTAGCTGAGTCGGTGCGTTTACTGGCTGAACGTGGTATTCCAAGCTGCGTGCACTTAGGCCTCACACCACAATCGGTTAACGTCTTTGGTGGTTATAAAGTCCAAGGCCGTGGTGATGCATCAGCCCAGAAAATGCTCGATGAAGCCATTGCCCTTGAACAAGCTGGCGCTGCTCTATTACTTTTAGAATGCGTCCCGAGCGAACTAGCAGCACGTATCAGTCAAGCAGTACGCATCCCAGTGATTGGCATTGGTGCCGGCCCTGGCGCTGACGGTCAAGTTTTGGTGATGCACGACATGCTTGGTTTATCTTTAAGTGGTCGCACACCTAAGTTTGTGCGCAACTTTATGCAAGGCCAAAACAGCATTGCCGACGCTATGAGCTTGTATGCACGCTCAGTTAAAGACATCTCTTTCCCAGCCGCAGAGCACGAGTTTAGCGCATGAATACCGTACAAACACTGGCACAACTACGCTCCTGCGTTGCGCAAGCACGCAGTGCAGGCAAACGTATTGCTTTTGTGCCAACCATGGGTAACTTACACGCCGGTCATATTGCTTTAATCACGCAAGCGGTTGCGCGTGCAGATTTTGTGATTGCCAGTATTTTTGTCAATCCACTGCAGTTTGGGCCCAACGAAGACCTCGACAGCTACCCGCGCACTTTGGCAGCCGATCAAAGCAAGCTTGAGGCCGCCGGCTGCGACCTGCTGTTCACGCCAAGTCCGCAAGATATCTACCCAAACGGTATGGCGCAGCAGACGATTGTCAGCGTGCCGGGTGTTTCTAGCGGTTTATGCGGTGGCAGTCGTCCCGGCCATTTTGATGGTGTGTCCACTGTCGTGTGCAAGCTCTTCAATATGGTTCAGCCCGATCTAGCGCTGTTTGGCGAAAAAGATTACCAACAGCTAGCTGTGATCCGTAAAATGGTCGCGGACTTGAATATGCCCATTGAGATTTGTGGTGTAGCCATTGTGCGCGATAGCGATGGCCTCGCATTATCCTCAAGAAATGGGTATCTTAACGCGCAACAACGTGCCGACGCGCCTGCTTTACAGCAATGCATGCAAAGCGTTAAGACACATATAACAAATGGTAACCGTGATTATGCTGCGCTCTTTGCGCAATTTAATAGTGATCTGCAAGCTGCAGGCTTTCGCCTTGACTATGTCGAGTTACGCGACGCATTAAGCTTAGAACCTGCCGATGCTGATAGCCGTAACATGGTCTTATTGGCTGCAGCATATCTAGGTACCACACGCCTGATCGACAATCTGATCATTGATCTGTAATAACGACAAAAACTAAGCTCTCACCAAAGCGCCATGTTAAGTCGAAGAGGAAAACACCATGCAAACCACTTTGCTCAAAGCTAAATTGCACCGAGCTGTTACCACCCACGCCGTCATTGATTACGAAGGCTCATGTGCCATTGATGGCGACTGGTTGGATATGTCAGGGATTCGCGAATACGAACAAATCGAGATTTATAACGTCACCAATGGTGAGCGCTTTAGCACTTACGCCATTCGCGGCGAAGCGGGTTCAAAAATCATTTCGGTGAACGGTGCCGCAGCACATAAGGCATCGGTGGGTGATGTTTTGATTATTTGCGCATACTGCATCTATGACGAAAACGAACTGGCTACACACAAACCAAGCTTATTATATATGGCTGCCGACGGCTCTTTAAGCCACAGCAGCAATGCGATTCCAGTCCAACTGGCCTAAGGCTTCGCGACTGTACTCTGGGTGGAGTCACTGCTCCACCCATTCTTATCATGGACGTTGAGCAGTAGCATGACTCATTACCAACACCCAATCGATGCCGCTCAACACCCCGCGTGGCAACAACTTGTTCAGCAACGCGAGGCTATGCATGATTTTCGTATGCAAGATGCCTTTGCGAACGACCCGCAGCGCTTTCAGCGTTTCTCCTTAAACCATGATGGTTTATTGCTGGATTTCTCAAAAAACCTGCTCGATGACACCACCCTCGATCTATTGATGCAACTGGCTGAACAAAGCCAATTGCACGATGCGATCAAGGCGCTATTTAACGGCGAGCCAGTCAATGCTTCCGAGCAACGTCCCGCTCTGCACACAGCACTGCGTCGCCCGATTGGTGACAGCTTAGTGGTCGATGGCGAAGATTTAATTCCACAGATCCATGCTGTACTGAATCAAATGACCGAAATGGTCAACCGTATTCACAACGGTTTATGGCGCGGTTACAGCGAAAAGCCCATCACTGATATCGTCAACATTGGTATTGGCGGCTCATTTTTAGGCCCGCAATTGGTGTCTGAAGCGCTATTGCCTTTTGCTCAGCAAGGTGTCCACTGCCACTTTCTAGCCAATATCGATGGCAGTGAATTTCATGAACTCAGCAACAGTCTAAATGCTGCAACCACCTTATTTATTGTTTCCAGCAAATCATTTAACACGCTAGAAACTTTAAAAAATGCTCAGGCTGCACGCCGCTGGTATCTCGCCCAAGGTGGCACTGAAGCCTGCGTCGACCGTCATTTCATTGCCGTGTCGAGCAACGTGACTGCCGCGATTAAGTTTGGTATTGCCCCAGAAAATATTTTACCGATTTGGGACTGGGTGGGTGGTCGCTACTCTTTGTGGTCAGCGATTGGCTTACCCATTGCCCTATCGATTGGCATGTCCAACTTTAAAGAATTACTGGCCGGCGCTTGGAGCATGGATCAGCACTTCCAAGAAGCGCCTTTCACGGAAAATATGCCCGTAATTATGGCCATGCTGGGTATTTGGTACAGCGATTTCTGGCAAGCACAAAGCTATGCCATTTTGCCTTATGACCATTACTTGCGTAATTTCACTCAGCACTTGCAACAGTTGGATATGGAGTCCAATGGTAAGCATGTACGCCAAGATGGCACGCCACTGAATTATAACAGCGGCTCAATTATCTGGGGTGGTGTTGGCTGTAATGGTCAGCATGCTTATCACCAACTACTGCATCAAGGCACACTCATGGTGCCGGCTGACTTTATTGTGCCTGTGGTGAGCCATAATCAAATCGCTGATCATCATCAATGGCTCTACGCCAACTGCTTATCGCAAAGCCAAGCCCTGATGCAGGGTAAAAGCCTTGAGCAAGCTGCGCAAGAATTACGTGAACAAGGGCTAGACGAAAGCGAAGTGCAACGCCTTGCAGCGCACAAAGAAATCCCCGGCAACCGCCCCAGCAATACACTTGTATTGGAGCGTGTCTGTCCACGCCGTCTGGGTGCATTGATTGCTTTGTACGAGCATAAAGTCTTTGTGCAAAGTGTAGTTTGGGGCACCAATGCTTTTGACCAGTGGGGTGTAGAACTCGGCAAGATACTCGGTGACGATGTGTACGAGCGCTTAACCAAACAAGCGCCCAATACCGCCACTGATGCGTCGACCCAAGGCTTGATTAATTTCTTTAGAAATCGTCACCGCGGTTAATCCGCACCCTGCTCTACACCTATCCACCACCCCTGATAAAGACAACAAAAAAAGCATTTATCAGGGAGTATTTCCACCATAGCACGAGGATATCGCAATGTATGAAGTCGTTATTGTTGCCGCCACACGCACAGCCGTAGGTAGCTTTCAAGGCAGTCTAGCCAAGATTCCAGCACCACAATTGGGTGCTATTGTGGTGCGCAGCCTCTTAGAAAAAACCGGCGTACCCGTCGATCAAGTCGATGAAGTGATTCTTGGACAAGTTCTCACTGCAGGCAGCGGGCAAAACCCAGCACGTCAAACCGCAATTCACGCTGGCCTACCTTTTACCACAGCAGCTTTCACCTTGAATAAGGTCTGCGGCTCCGGCCTGAAAGCTCTGCACTTAGCTGCACAAGCCATTCGCTGTGGCGATGCGCAGATTATTATTGCTGGCGGTCAAGAGAATATGAGTCTGTCACCCTATGTCATGCCGGGTGCGCGCACCGGTTTGCGCATGGGCCACAGCCCAATGATCGACAGCATGATTGCAGACGGCCTTTGGGATGCCTTTAATGATATCCATATGGGCATCACCGCTGAAAACTTAGTGGAAAAGTACAACCTAACCCGCGAGCAGCAAGACGCCTTTGCTGCAGCCTCGCAAGCCAAAGCGACAGCGGCTATTGCTGCTGGACGTTTTGTCGATGAAATCACTCCTGTGAGTATTCCTCAGCGCAACGGTGACCCCATTATCTTCGCTACCGATGAGCAGCCGCGCAGCACGACAACCGCAGAATCATTAGCTCAATTGCGCCCCGCCTTTAAAAAAGACGGCTCAGTGACTGCAGGTAACGCTTCCAGCCTCAATGACGGCGCTGCAGCAGTGATGTTGATGAGCGCAGAAAAAGCTCAAGAACTTGGCCTACCAGTCTTAGCGCGTATCGCCGCCTATGCTAACGCCGGTGTCGACCCAAGCATTATGGGCATTGGCCCTGTGGCAGCCACGCAAAAGTGCTTAAGTAAAGCCGGCTGGAATATTGCTGACCTTGACCTCGTTGAGGCCAACGAAGCCTTTGCTGCCCAAGCGTTAAGCGTCAACCTGGAGCTCGGCTGGGATACCAGCAAGGTCAACGTCAACGGCGGCGCAATTGCTATTGGCCACCCGATTGGCGCATCAGGCTGCCGAGTCTTGGTCACCTTACTGCATGAAATGTTACGTCGTGATGCCAAGAAAGGCTTAGCCACACTGTGCATCGGCGGCGGTCAAGGTGTCGCTTTAGCTATCGAACGTTAAATCTGCCACCCCTGTAAAAGCTGTTGTCCACATTAATTCATGGGCAACAGCCTTACTATCGCCCCCCGCAACAACAGCCCGACTTGAACTCAGCACCTGCACAACTGACACCTCCCCCTACTGTTGAGCGGCTATTTTGCATACACTATGTCCATCTGATGTGAGGAAGTAGCAGTTATGACAAAAGGATTGAAACGCCTAGCCATTATCTTGGTCAGCGTACTGGCCACCTACAGTTGGTTAGGTTTTTTATTGATTCCTAGCGTCGCCCTGACTGTTATTAATCAACAACTTGCAGTGCATGCTAAAGAACCAGCACAACTGCAACGCTTAGAACTGAATCCTTTCACTCTTGAAGTTTATGCTTGGGATTTTCAGCTGGGTGCAGCGGATAACCAAGCCGTCAGTCTGCAACACCTGTACGGCAAGCTTGCTCTAGATAGCCTATGGACACAAAGCCTGCACTTACAGGATGTACAACTGCACCAAGCCCACACGCACATTATTCTCAATAAACAAGGCGAGCTGAACTTAACTCAGCTGTTTAATTTGCCTGCAGCCACTGACACAGCCGAACCAAACGACGCAGCACCTCTCACCGTACTGATTGATCAACTGCAGTTACAGCGCAGTCGCATTCGTTTTAATGATCAGCGCCAACGCGATGCAGTGGATGTCACTTTTGATGATTTAAATATCACCCTCAATCACTTCGATACCCGTCCGGCCAGCCACAGCGCCCTGCAACTGACCGCGCAAGCTAACGATGGTACGCAACTTCATTACACCGGCGACCTGAGCCTGAGCCCGCTGACTTCCACAGGTCATGTCCAACTCAAAGACGCCAAGCTCAAAAGCTGGTGGCCCTATGTGCGTGAGCATTTTAGCGCGCAACTTAAAGATGGTCGCATCAGCTTAGATACGCAATACCAACTCACACTCGACAACGACCTGCAATTTAAAGCCACACAACTGAGTGCACAGTTACGCTCGCTCGCCCTCGATCAAGATCAGCAACCTTTACTGCGCGCACCCAACTTAAGCATCAGCGATAGCAGCTTTGATCTGGCAGCACACAAGCTGCGCATTGGTAAGGCCAGCGCCAGTACCTTAGAAGCCTGGGCGCAGATTGATAAAAACGGCGTGATCAACTGGCAAAAGCTACTGCCTAAGCCTGCTGCAACGACCACTGCGAATAAGGCAAATACGCCTAGCACACCCAGCCAACCTTGGCAGATCATCGTCAAGCAAGCCGACTTCACCCAACACAGCTTGCATTTGGCCGATCACAGCCACAAAGATCCTGTGGCATTGGAGTTATCCAAGCTGAATCTGCAGCTGAAAGATTTTGATAGCTTATCCAAGAACCCCTTTGAGCTCGACCTCGACACCCAAGTCGGTGAACAAGGTCGTCTCAGCAGTCATGCACAGGTGTTGCTCGAGCCTCTCAAAGTCGATATGACCCTGGTAAGCCGCGATCTAGACTTGCGCCCGGCCCAAGCTTGGATCAGCCCTTACGCACACGCAGAGCTGCGCAGCGGTCTATTCAATAGCGACCTCAAGCTGCAAGTCAGTGATTTAAACAATTTAACCCTAGCGGTACAGGGTAACGCTGCGATTCAACAACTGCATATCCGTGACACTTTGCGCCAGCGCGAGCTATTAAAGTGGGATGCCGTGGATATCAACGGCATTGCATATGCGCTGCAAGCCAACAGGCTCTCGATTGATAATCTGGTGTTACAACAACCCTATGTGCGCTTTATTATCAATGACAACCTCACCACCAATATCAGTGAGCTATTGATTCCTCAACCACCAACAGCCACTAGCACAACAACCAAAGACAGACCAGAATTTGCTCTGCATATCGGTGGTATCAAGATTAATGACGGCTCGGCAAACTTTGCTGACTTTAGCCTGACCCCCAACTTCGCCACCGCCATTCAGCAACTCAATGGCTCAATTGGCACACTGGATAATCAAACCAACAAACTCGCACGGGTGGATATTCAGGGTAAAGTCGATCGTTATGCACCGGTGAGCATTAAAGGCAGCCTCACACCCTTTGATCCTCTGCATAAGCTGGATATCACCACCTCGTTTAAACATGTTGAACTGACCACCCTCACCCCCTATTCAGGTAAGTTTGCCGGTTATCGCATCCATAAAGGCCGATTGAACCTTGATCTGCATTATCAAATCAACGATGGCAAGCTCAATGCCACCAACAAACTGTTACTTGAACAACTGCAATTAGGCGAGCGTGTCGACAGCCCTGATGCAGTGGACTTACCGGTACGCTTAGCCATTGCTCTACTCAAAGACAGCCAGGGCCGCATTGCTATCGATTTGCCGGTGCAAGGCGATCTCAACAACCCAGAATTTAAAGTCGGCCCGATGGTCTGGAAAACATTGCGCACCTTAATCACGCGCGCAGTCTCAGCGCCCTTCAATTTTATTGCCGGCTTAACGCAAAGCAGCGGCAAAGAACTGAGCGAAGTTAGCTTTTTACCCGGTGAATTTGCTATCAACCCACAAGCGGCTAAAAGCTTAGATACCTTAGCCACAGCATTACAAGAACGCCCACAATTACGCTTAGAAGTTGAAGGCGGCAGCCGTGCCGAGCTCGACGGTCCACTGCTCGCCCAGTTGCGTTTAAAAACGGCATATCAAAACGCGTGGTACAGCATTTTACAAAGCCGCGGTACAAGAATCGGCTCCAGCAAAGAAGCGCTCGAAGTCCCTGAAGCTGAAAAACCTAATCTGCTTGAAGGTATTTATCGCACCCAGCTTAAACAGCAACCACCTCAAGCCTGGGCTGAACTCAATAAAACTGAGCGTACGCAGATGATGCAATCCGCCGTGCTGGCCAGCTATGCTAAGAGCCAACAAAGCCTGCGTCGTTTAGCGCAAGCGCGTGCCAATAGCATTAAAGAATATTTAATCGAACACACTAAGCTTGACGCTGAACGTGTTTATCTCATTGATGTCAGTAGTAGCAAGGCTAGCGCCGATGGCAATGTCATCAGCACTCTCCACCTTGGGAGTATGTAATGAAAGTATTTTCAACGATGATTCTCTGTGCGGCATTGGCTGTCACCAGCTCGACAGCAGTGGCCAGCACCTTTCGCTGCGACTCAAAGCTGGTCAGCTTAGGTGATCGAGCCTTTACTGTGCTACGCACCTGTGGCGAACCCAACAGCCGTGAACAGATCGGCTACACCAGCGGTTTTTACAATCGCGACGAGCAACCCATCGAAGAATGGGTCTACGGTCCCAAAGGCGGCATGTATTACTACTTGCGCTTTGTCGGTGGTGAACTGGTGAAAATTTCTAGCAGCCGTTAAGTGCTGATGAATTCGGTCATTGCGAAAAGAAAAACGACGCGGCAATCTCTCACTCGTTGACTCATAAAGCCGAATAGATTGCTTCACTTCGTTCGCAATGACACTTTGCTAAAACAACCCAACACTATAACGTAGACTTAATACCTGCTTAACAGCTAACAGACATAAAAAAGCCCCAAATAGCGGAATATCTCCAACCATTTGGGGCTTTTCATGCGTCAGTCAATCTGTATTAGGTGATCAACCTATTACTTAATACCTTGACCAATCACAACACCATTCACTTTTTCACCGTATAAGTTCACACCATCGTTGGCATGAAACTTAAGGCGAGTTTTCTCCACACTGCCTTCAACTAAGCGTGGATCTTGTGGGCGTTCATGACTGTTCATAAAGGCCGCAACGTCCCACGCTTCTTGATCACTCAAAGTACCACCTTTACCCAAAGGCATATTGGCCTGGATAAAAGATGCTGCAGTGTTGATACGGTGCATACCTGCACCCCAGTTAAATGAGTCTGCGCCCCACAGCGGCGGGAACACATAGTTGTCACCGACTTTCTGGCCTAAACCATTGTCGCCGTGGCAAACCGCACACTGCTCTTCATAGACTTTCTTACCACGAGCAAGATCGTAGCCGCCGTCTGGCAGAGCTACATCAGGGTAACCACTACCCGGTGTTTTCACACCAGAAGGCGCACCTGTCGCTAACCAGTAAGAGAAAGTGGTCAGCGCAGTCATGGTTTCACTGTCTGCCGCGGGTGGCGTACCGTTCATACTGAACTCAAAGCAACCTTGGACACGCTCAGCGTAGGTATTCACTTTGTCGTTTTTCTTACGGTAAGCAGGGTACATAGTGTAAGCACCCCACATGGGCGCTGAGTCTACTTGACGACCCTGATCAAGGTGACAGTTCACACAGTTCATACCATTACCAACCAGCTCAGGTACCTGGCGCTTGGTATCCACAAAAATGGCATGACCTTTGCGCACCATCTCACCGAAAGCGTTATCGGGTAAATCCGCTTCCAATGGTGGCACGTGATACTGCTCGCCGTCAGTTTTAGCTGGAGCAGGCTTGAGTTGCGACTGGTCTTCCATTGAAACCGGTGCAGCAACAGCAACGCTCAGAGCGGTCAGAGCAAAAACACCTAATAATAACTTTTTCATGGCTTGCTCCTTATTTACCAAGACCAGCGAAGTAAGCAGCAACAGCTGTAATTTCTTCTTCAGTGAGTGAACGCGCAATATGACCCATCAAATCATTTTGATCATTTTTACGCGTGCCTTGCTGCCATGCACGTAACTGAGTCGCTAGGTAGTTGGAACCTTGTCCAGCTAAAGGCGGGAAAGTCTCACCGACACCCACACCACCCGGACCATGACAAGAGACGCACTCAGGAATTGAGCGGCTCCAGTCACCACGAATCGCGAGCTTTTCGCCTAAACCTTCAGGCGTTTTTGCACGTGTAATTTCAGGTACAGCAGGCTTATCCAAGCTCGCCATATACTTCGCCACTGCGTCAATTTCTGCTTCAGTTAAGGCTGTAGCAATGGGCATCATAATAGGGTTTTGACGTGTACCCTTTTTAAAGTCATGGACTTGCTTAGCCAAATAACCTGCAGAGTAACCTGCAATGTTAGGGAAACCACCAGCATCCATGCCCTTACCATCGGCCATATGGCAGGTGATGCATGCTAGGGCACCGGGCTGATCGCCACCTTTGGTATAAATCTTTTCACCATCATCAGCCATAACTGGGCTGATAGCAGCAGCTAACAAGCC
>DATERP010000093.1:0-10217 GCA_035271385.1 Thiopseudomonas sp.
ATATAGTAGTCGGCTTATTTCTATTCACTTTTAGTAGTTAGGAAGACCATGAGCGAAGCCCGCAAAATTTTAGTGACCAGCGCCCTGCCCTATGCCAACGGCTCCATCCACCTTGGCCATATGCTTGAATATATTCAAACAGATATGTGGGTTCGCTTTCAAAAAATGCGCGGCAATCAATGCATTTATGTTTGCGCTGATGATGCCCACGGCTCAGCTATTATGTTGCGCGCCGAGCATGAAGGAATCACTCCTGAACAATTAATTGACAATGTACATGCTGAGCACAGCGCTGACTTTGCTGATTTCATGGTGGATTTTGATAACTTTTACACCACGCACAGTGAAGAAAACCGTGAACTATCAGAGCTCATCTATAAGCGCCTGAAAGCGGCCGGCCATATTGCCACGCGTTCAGTGACGCAGTATTTCGATCCTGAAAAAGGCATGTTTTTAGCCGACCGCTTTATTAAAGGCACCTGCCCAAAATGCGCAACGCCTGATCAGTACGGCGACAACTGTGAGAAGTGTGGCGCGACCTACCAGCCCACTGAGCTGAAAGATCCACGCTCAGCGATTTCTGGCGCAACCCCCATTCTGAAAGATTCTGAGCATTACTTCTTCAAGCTGCAGAACTTCCAAGACATGCTGCAAGAGTGGACTCGCAGCGGCACCTTGCAAGAGTCCGTTGCTAATAAATTGGCGGAATGGCTCGATAGCGGCTTGCACGAGTGGGACATTTCCCGTGATGCACCCTACTTTGGTTTTGAAATTCCAGATGCGCCCGGCAAATATTTCTATGTCTGGCTGGATGCGCCGATTGGCTATATGGCCAGTTTCCAAAACCTCTGCGCGCGTCGTCCCGAGTTAGATTTTGATGAATTCTGGAATAAAGACTCAACTACAGAGCTGTACCACTTTATTGGTAAAGACATTATCAATTTCCACGCCCTGTTTTGGCCAGCCATGCTTAAAGGTGCAGACTATCGCACTCCAACTGGGGTTAACGTACACGGTTATCTAACAGTAAACGGTGCCAAGATGTCTAAATCACGCGGCACCTTTATCAAGGCGCGCACTTATTTAGATCACCTCAACCCTGAATATCTGCGCTATTACTACGCGGCAAAACTCGGCCGTGGCGTGGAAGATCTTGACCTTAACTTGGAAGACTTTATTCATAAAGTGAACTCCGACCTCGTGGGTAAAGTGGTGAATATCGCCAGCCGTTGTGCCGGTTTTATTCAAAAAGGCAACGACGGTATGCTCGTTGCTGATATGCCCAACCCCGCCTTATGGGAGCAATTCCAACAGGCAACACCAGCCATTGCCAAATCTTACGAAGCACGTGATTTTGCTCGCGCAATGCGTGAAACCATGGCGCTGGCCGATGCGGCTAACGCTTGGATTGCTGAGCAAGCACCTTGGTCGATGAATAAAATCGAAGGCCAACAGGCGCAAGTGCAAGCCATTTGCTCGCAAGCAATTAATCTGTTTAAGCAATTGATGATTTTATTAAAGCCGGTACTGCCTAAGCTGGCCGCCGATGCTGAGCAGTTCCTCAATGTGCCAGCACTGAGCTGGAATGATTTAGGGACGCCACTGGGCGCACATCAGCTCAATCCGTTTAGTGCATTACTGACGCGTGTGGATCCCAAGCACGTGGAAGCCATGATTGAATCCTCTAAAGAAGACTTATTAGAAATGGAAAACTCAGCCGACACTGCAGCCGTTGCAAGCAATGGTGAGTTAGAGAAAGAGCCACTGGCAGCAGAAATTGACTTTAACGCCTTTGCTGCTGTGGACTTGCGTATTGCCTTAATTGAAAAAGCCACTTTTGTTGCCGGGGCGGATAAGTTATTGCAACTGACGCTGGATCTTGGTGGCGTAAAACGTAATGTGTTCTCTGGCATTAAAAGCGCCTATCCCGACCCCACCGCGCTCGAAGGTCGCTTAACTTTATATGTAGCTAACTTAGCTGCACGAAAAATGAAGTTTGGTGTCTCAGAAGGCATGGTATTAGCAGCAGGCCCAGGCGGTGAAGAAATTCACTTACTCAGCCCTGATGCGGGTGCTCGTCCAGGCCAACGTGTGATGTAATTGGGCTCTGTGCGTCGTTGTGTATCTGCATAGCGGCGCATTAGATACAACCCAGTTTTCTCAAGTTAAGATCACTCCACATCGCGGTATTCAACTCATTGCTGCCACGCTTTGCGCCTCCGCTAACCAGCGAGACACTGCTATGTTTAAACGTTTGCTAACACCTATTTATCTGCTCTTGAGCCTGCTCTACATCGCGCCCACTGCTCAAGCCAAAGACATCTCTGCCAACTATCAATTTCCGCTGCACAATCCTTTTGAAGCAACGGTTGCCGGTACGCCCAGCGCTTTATACCCAGAGCTGCCTAAGGATGCAGATATTCGTCAACGTGATTACAGCTTACGTCTGCGACCTGAGCGCGAATACACTTTGCCCAGTAATTTCTGGCCCGTAAAAACCTTTCGTTACCGCCTTGCCGAACAGTCAGGTCCAGCACCATTGATTTTTATTATTGCCGGTACGGGCGCGCAGTATTCAAGCAGCACCATGGAGTATCTGAAAAAGCTATTTTATGGCGCAGGTTTTCATGTGGCACAAATCTCTTCACCCACCGCGTATGACTTTATGGTGGGCGCTTCACCCTACGCTACACCGGGCTATTCACCACAAGATGCCAAAGATATTTATACCGTGATGCGTGCGATTAAAAAGCAGCAGCGCGAGCTTGAAGTCACTGATTGGCATTTAACCGGTTATAGCCTCGGTGGCTTACAAGCTGCATTTGTCAGCCAGCTCGATGAGCAAGAGCAAACCTTTAATTTTAAACGTGTACTGCTGCTCAATCCGCCTGTCAATCTCTATACCTCTGTCAGCAATCTGAACAACCTAGTCAACACCAAGGTGCTCAATAGCGTTGATGGCCGCACTTTCTATCAAATGATGTTGGATAAATTAACGCGCTACTTCAGCAGTAAAGGACGTTTTGACTTTGATGAAGCGGTGTTATTTGATTTTCAAAATTCACCGCAGAAACTCACCGAAAACGAATTAGCGATGCTCATTGGTAGTATGTTTCGCTTTACCGCTGCGGATATCAACTTCACTTCAGATCTGATTAATCGCCGCGGCATGATTACGCCAATTCAGAAAAAGATTTACGACGGAACGAACTTAACACCCTTTTTTAAAGAAGCCTTAGTCTGTGATTTTGAATGTTATATCCACAAGCAATTGCTGCCTTTATGGCGAGTACACTTTAAAGGCGCTCTCAACGCTGAGCCGATTGCTGAAAGCTCAGACTTGGACACCTTAATCCATGCCACCAGCTTGTATGCGCTGAGTGATTATCTACGTGACAGCACAAAAATCGCCGTAATGCACAATGCTGATGACATCATTTTAGGCAAAGGCGATATTGGCTTTTTAAAAGAACACATGGCTGAGCGCTTAACGCTGTACCCCTATGGCGGACATTTAGGCAACTTGACTTACCGTGAAAATGCGGCGGATATATTGGAGTTTTTTCCATGACTAAAACAAAGAACCTCTCTCACGCTTTAGTCATGGGGACATTACTCTGCGCGGTGCAATCCACCAGCTGGGCGCAAGCAACAACCACAGATGCCGATGGTTTTAAAAATCCATTGCAGCGCTTAGAGTTTAATTCTGGCGCAGATCAGCATGAGTTTGAACGCGCAACACTTGATGCTCTGAATATCAGTGATCCGTTGGAGCAATGGAACCGGCGCGTATATCACTTTAACTACCGTTTTGATCAGTGGGTGTTTTTACCAGTGGTTAAAGGTTATACCAAGATCACGCCGCATTTTTTACGTGAAGGCGTGAGTAACTTTTTTAGTAATCTGCGCGAAATTCCGACCTTAGCCAATAACATTTTGCAGTTGAAAGGTCAGCGGGCGATGGAGACCACATCACGTATTTTATTTAATACAATTTTTGGCATCGCTGGCCTGTGGGATCCAGCCACAAAAATGGGGCTGCAAAAAAACAACGAGGACTTTGGCCAAACGCTCGGCTACTACGGTGTGCCGCACGGTCCTTATCTAATGCTGCCGTTCTTAGGCCCATCCAACGCTCGCGATACCACAGGTATAGTGACCGATTTCGCTCTAGACAAATCAAGCAACTGGCTAAATATGGCCAAGGAAAGTGAGCGCAACCCTGAGATTTTTGCTTTGCAAATTGTCGACCAACGCTATATCACTAAGCTGCGTTACGGCCAACTGAACTCACCCTTTGAGTACGAAAAAATCCGCTACGCCTACACTAAGTCGCGTGAGCTGAAAATTGCAGAGTAGTTGGTTTAGGCTCGCTGTGAATATATGTGCGTGCCGTACTGCACTCTAGTTGTTCTACCGTCGACGAACCCATCCTGGGTTCAACTCCGGCGAAGCGCCCGACTTGGAGCGGGACGCTCCGTGGAGGGAAAAGCAGCACAAAGGCGATGCGACATGCACCGATCCTGCTACATGTGCTTAAAAAAATACAGGCATCTGTGCGTATCGTACTGCACCGTTCTGGCTCAATGCTCTTAAAAAATACAGTCTTTAAAAAGTTTCAACTGTCTTCAAAGAACCGACGCACAGGCCCAAACGAGCGGCGATAAATCGGGGTCGGACCCAACTCTTGCAAGGCTTTGAGATGCGCAGGGGTTGGATAACCCTTGTGCTTAGCAATCCCATAACCAGGGTATTGCGCATCCAGTACCGCCATCTCACGATCACGACTGACTTTAGCTAAAATTGATGCGGCAGAAATTTCTGCAATTAAGCCATCACCCTGCACGATCGCTTCAGAAGCCATACGCAATTGCGGACAACGATTACCATCAATCAAGGCCAAGTCAGGTTGAATCGCTAAACCTTCCACGGCACGCTGCATCGCCAGCATCGTGGCTTGTAAAATATTCAGCTGATCAATTTCTTCCACTTCAGCACGGCCAATACACCAGGCTAAAGCTTTTTCTTGAATTTCAACAAACAAGGTTTCACGCTTTTTCTCGGTGAGCTTTTTTGAATCATGCAAACCTACAATCGGACGCAATGGATCCAAGATCACCGCGGCAGTCACCACCGGACCGCACAAAGGACCACGGCCCACTTCATCTACACCCGCAACCAGCTTGCCAGTGCGCGCTTGGCTGAGTAGATCCATTTGCATCAAGTACGCCCCACCAACTGCAACACACCTTGCGCAGCACGCTCAGAAGCATCACAACGTAACGACTCATGCAACTGCGCAAAGCGCTGCGTTTGCTCCGAGCCATCACGTAATTGCGCCAGTACTGCATCACCTAAAGCCTTAGGCGTGGCAGCATCTTGAATAAACTCGGGCACCAACATGTCATTGGCCAATAGATTGGGCAGCGAAATATAGGGACTTTTAACCATCTTCTTCAGTAACCAATGACTCACTGGCGCTAACTTATACGCCACCACCATAGGTTTTTTAAACAGCATGGCTTCCAGAGTTGCGGTACCCGAAGCAATCAACACCGCATCACAGGCTTGCAAAGCGGTTTGCGATTGGCCGTCTAAAATCTGAATAGGTAAATTAGGCATCTCAGCCAAAATAGCCGCAAGTTGCTCACGACGCGCCTGATTTGCCGCCGGAATCACGAAACGCAATTGCGGTTTTATCGCCAACAGATAGCGTGCAGTTTCCACAAACAACGCACCCAGCTTAGCTACTTCACCGCCACGACTGCCGGGTAATAAGGCCACCACCTCAGCATCGACAGGTAAGCCCAACTGCTCACGGGCCGGCACTGGATCATGTTGCATGGCAATACTGTCAGCCAAAGGATGCCCGACAAATAACACCGGCACCTGATGTTCTTGATAAAACTGTGCTTCAAAAGGCAACAAGGTCAGCATCAAGTCGCAGCCTTGACGGATTTTAAACACGCGCTTTTGCCGCCATGCCCACACTGAGGGACTGACGTAATGCACAGTTTTAATCCCAGCTGCACGTAACTGTAATTCGATAGTGAGATTAAAATCAGGCGCATCAATGCCAATAAAGACATCTGGCTGTTGCGCTTTAAGGGTGGCGATCAAGTGTTTACGGCGCTTAAGTAACTCAGGCAAACGACCCAGCACTTCCACCAGCCCCATAATTGACAGACGCTCCATTGGAAAATACGAGGTTAAACCTTGTGCTTCCATTAACGGACCGCCCACACCGATAAACTCAACCTGTGGATGCTGCTTGCGCAAGGCTTGCATTAAGCCTGCACCCAGAATATCACCTGATGCCTCACCCGCTACCAGTGCGACTTTAAGAGGCTGCTGCTCTTGCTCGCTCATTAGCGGGTAATACCACGCGAAGATTGGCGAATCGACTCACAAAACACTGCAACTTCTGGATGCTGTGCTTCACTCTCGGCCAATTTTTCTAATGCAGCATCAACAGTTAAACCTTGGCGATAGACGGTTTTATAAGCGCGACGTAATGCCTGAATAGCTTCTTCAGAAAAACCACGACGGCGCATACCTTCAAAGTTCATACTGCGCGCTACTGCAGGATTACCGGCAGCAGTAATAAAGGCTGGAATATCTTTACCTACCGCCGTACCCATGGCCGTAAAGCTGTGGGCACCAATATGGCAGTACTGATGCACTAAGGTGAATCCCGACAAAATGGCCCAGTCATCCATATGCACATGCCCAGCCAGCGCCGTATTATTGACTAAAATACAGTGATTACCAATCACGCTGTCATGGCCAATATGGGCATAGGCCATAATCAGATTATGATCACCAATAGTGGTTTCAGAGCGGTCTTGCACGGTACCTCGGTGAATAGTGACGCCTTCACGAATCACGTTATGATCACCGATCACTAAACGCGTGGCTTCACCTTGATACTTTAAATCAGGGGTATCTTCACCGATGGATGAAAACTGATAAATGCGGTTATTCTGACCAATACGCGTTGGACCTTTAATGACCACATGTGACGCAATAATTGATCCCGCGCCAATTTCAACCTCTGGACCAATAATCGTCCAGGGACCGACAGTCACATCGTCCGCAAGCACAGCCGACGGATCAACAATGGCCAGAGGATCAATTAAACTCATAATTTACGTTCCGCACAAATAATTTCAGCCGAGCATACTGTTTTATCACCTACGCTAGCTTGGCAGTTAAACTTCCAAATACCACGCTTAGCACTGATAAAGGTCGCTTTCAGATCAAGACGATCACCTGGTACTACCGGTTGGCGAAAACGTAACTTATCTGAACCGACAAAGTAATAGAGCGTGCCATCTTCTGGCGATGCGTCCATCATTTTAAAGCCCAAAACACCGGCTGCTTGCGCCATGGCTTCAATAATCAGCACGCCAGGCATAATAGGGTGCTGAGGAAAGTGACCATTGAAAAAAGGCTCATTAATGCTTACGTTTTTATAAGCATGAATCGTCTTCTGCTCCAAATCAATTGCCGCCACACGATCCACCAGCAAAAACGGATAGCGATGTGGGAGAAGTTGACGAATTTCGTTGATGTCCATCATATATAAAAGCCTTGATCAAATAAGTGAGGCTGTGAATACCATATACACAAGCCTACCACCTGCAACTGAATGGCACTTAATGCGCTAAATTAAAGCTGCTTAGCTAAGAAAGTCGATAAAGAATCAGATGGTATATCCATACCCGAGGTCACTTTTGAGTATGTTTTTCTAACGCACGTATACGCTTAGCCATGCTATCGAGCTGGCGGAAACGTACCGCATTTTTCTTCCAGTCCGCAGCAGGTTGCATTGCTGTACCCGACGAGTAAGCACCAGGTTCAGTAATAGAATGTGTCACCATGGTCATACCGGTAATAAAGACACCATCACAGATATCAATATGACCTACCAAACCTACACCACCGGCCAACATGCAGTTGCGGCCAATTTTTGCGCTGCCCGAAATACCAACACAAGCAGCAACGGCTGTGTTATCACCAATTTGCACGTTATGCGCAATTTGGATTTGGTTATCCAGTTTTACACCATTGCCAATTAAAGTATCGTCTAAAGCACCGCGGTCAATTGTGGTATTGGCACCGATTTCAACATCATCACCAATGGTTACACCACCAATTTGCGCGATCTTATGCCAAGTACCTTGATGATTGGCAAAGCCAAAACCTTCACCACCAATCACTGCGCCGGATTGAATCACCACTCGCGCACCCACAGTCACATCATGATATAGAGTGACGCGTGCAAGTAAGCGCCCGCCTTCAGCAATGGTGGTGCGTGCACCAATAAAACAATGCGCACCCAAGCTTACGCCAGCACCAATCACAGCGTGCTCATCCACCACTACGCCTGGGCCAATACAGGCTGTTGAATCAATCAACGCACTGTCAGCAATCACTGCAGTAGGATGAATACCGACAGTTTGCTGAGGTGTGCGGTCAAAGTAATGTGACAGCTTGGCATAGGCTAAATAAGGATCAGCCACCACTAAACAGTCGCCGCTATAGTCTGCAGCATCGCTGACTGACAATAAAACAGCGCCCGCTTGGGTCTGCTCGAGCTGTTTACGATAATGCGCGTTGGCTAAAAAACTTAATTGATGGCTGGTTGCGCTTTGCAGCGTCGCCAAGCCATCAATCACTTTATCAGCATCACCACGCAGCTCAGCGTCGAGGGTTTCGGCCAACTGAGCTAAAGTAAATGACTGTTTCATATTAACGCGACTGATTCATGCGCTCAATAACACGCAGCGTAATATCAAGCTGTGGCTTTACATCAACAACTGAGCCACGCTCAAGCACGATATCGTAGTTACCGCTTTTCAGAACTTCTTCCACCGCTTTATCCAGCTTTGGTTTCAGCTTGTCGAGCATCTCGCGATCAGCTGAAGCTTTGGCTTCATTCAAGTCATTGGACTGGCTCTGAAAATCACGGGCTTTTTGCTTAAATTCAAGCTCTAAACGCTCTAACTCCGCTTGCTGCATACGCTCACCGTCTTTCATCAGACGGTCTTGAATACGCTTCGCATCGCTTTCTAAAGTTTTGAGCTTATTGAGCTGTGGACCAAATTTCTTCTCAGCATCAACAGCATATTTTTTTGCTGCATCAGATTCTAAAAGAGCCATTTGATAGTTCAAAACAGCAATCTTAATTTCTGCCAGCGCAGGACCACTGATTAAAGCGGTTGTCAGCAAAACAAGTTGGGTCAACTTACGCACAATACACTCCTAAACACACTGTTATTTACGCTATTAATATCTAAATTAGAACGTTTGACCAAGCGAGAACTGGAAGATTTGCGTATCCGCATTATCTGGTTTCTTCACTGGCGCACCTAAACTAAAGCTCAGTGGTCCTAACGCGGTAATCCAGGTTAAACCCACACCAACGGAGCTGGCTAAGTTATCGTACTTGATACCACAACCTGCTTCATTACGATTTTTTTGTGCAGTACTGCAATGGGTGTCAAAGACATTACCCACATCCCAGAACAATACAGTACGTAATGAGCGCTGATCTTTCACAAACGGCATAGGGAACAACAACTCCACACCACCTTGAATCAAAACGTTACCACCAAAAGGCAGTGGTTTTTGATCGTAATCGTTTACATTTGGCGTACTGCGTGGACCTAAACTGCTATCTTTAAAACCACGCACTGAGTTAAAGCCACCGGCATAGTAGTTTTCATAAAACGGTAGCTTAGACGTTGAGCCATAACTTTCTGCGTAACCTAAATCAGTATGGAAGCGCAGCGTGTAATTGGTGCTTAACGGCTGGAAAATTTGACCGCTATAATCTAAACGATAAAACGCTAAGTCACTGCCAGGTATGGTAGATTCTAAGACTAAACTTTGCGAGTGACCGCGGGTGGCCATGACGCCACGGTTTAGAGTTGATTCAGACCAACCTGCAGATGCTTTGAAGTTAGTGTAATTATTACCTTCATCTTCAATAAACTTCATGATTTCCTGAACAGTGAAACTACCTGTCTTCAGCTTATCTTGTTGGGCACTGAGGCCAAAGTTCAGACGTGCAGTTTCGCTGATAGGGTAACCCACGTTGACACCACCACCGAAGCTATCAACCGAGTAGCTCGACACATCAACATCAAGCTTGTCGTAATCTGTCGCACGATAGAAAGCGTTATAGCCTAAGCTCACACCATCTACGGTCC
>DATERP010000094.1:0-6865 GCA_035271385.1 Thiopseudomonas sp.
GGTGCTGTGTTCATCGAGTCGTCCTTTAACAGCCGCTAAGCGGCGCAGTGTGCGCTGTCTACTCAACTGATGGACACTACTTTAAGGCTCAACTCGCAGCGCGTCCACCCGCTGAAAGCCCCTTGGCAACTTATTACCACGTCGCCCACGCTCACCTTGGTAATGCTCAAGATCACTAAACTTAAGTGATAAAGTGCGCTTGCCCGCGACCAAAACCAAGGTCGCTTGCTCGCTCAGTATCGCAAAATCAATCAACAACTCTTCACGCTTGGCCGCGCGATCAGTTGCAATACCAATCAATTTATTGCCCTTACCTTTACTGAGTTGCGGTAAATCAGAGACTTTAAACACCAGCAAGCGACCTTCGTTAGTCACAGCTGCCAGCCAGTCTTCCTCAAAGTTATTCAGCAGTTTTGGCGGTAAAACGCGCGCCGCTTTAGGCAAGGTAATTAAGGCTTTACCGGCTTTATTTTTCGCCTGCATATCCTCGCCCTTAACCACAAAACCATAGCCAGCATCCGAGGCCACCACCATCAGTTGCTCATCGCTCGGCATTAACATGCATTCAAAGGTTGCACCCGGCGGTGTAGTTAAACGCCCAGACAATGGCTCACCTTGGCCGCGGGCGGCAGGCAAAGTATGCGCAGGTAACGAATAACTGCGTCCAGTGCTGTCAAGCAGCACGACAAACTGATTGGAGCGCCCTTGCACAGCTTGTTTAAAACCATCGCCGGCTTTATAGGACAAGCCCGTTGGGTCAATATCATGGCCTTTAGCACTGCGCACCCAACCTTGCTCACTCATGACTACAGTCACTGGCTCAGTCGGCAATAAATCAGTTTCCGATAAAGCTTTAGCTTCACCGCGCTCCACCAATGGCGAGCGACGCTCATCACCGTAGGTTTTCGCATCGGCAATCAGCTCTTTACGCACCAAGCTTTTCAACTTGGTTTCGCTGCCCAGTAAGCCTTGTAGCTGTGCTTGCTCTTTGGCCAACTCATCTTGCTCACCGCGGATTTTCATTTCTTCCAGACGCGCTAATTGGCGTAAGCGCGTATCCAGAATGTAATCCGCTTGAATCTCGGTGATGCCAAAGCGTTGCATCAGTACCGGCTTGGGGTGGTCTTCACTACGGATGATTTCAATCACTTCATCCATATTTAAAAAGGCGATTAACAAACCTTCTAAGAGATGCAGACGCTTTTCCACCCGATCCAACCGAAACTGCAAACGCTTACGCACAGTTTCCACGCGGAACACCAACCACTCGACCAACATGCTGCGCAAATCTTTCACTTGCGGGCGGCCATCTAAGCCAATCACGTTGGTATTGACGCGGTAACTGGATTCTAAATCTGTAGTGGCAAATAGATGCTGCATCAACTCAGTGGTCGACACCCGATTGGAGCGCGGAATAATCACAATCCGGCAAGGATTTTCGTGGTCGGACTCATCACGTAAATCGGCCACCATCGGCAGCTTTTTCGCCTGCATCTGCGCGGCAATTTGCTCAATCACCTTAGCGCCAGACACTTGGTGCGGCAGTGCGGTAACCACCACATCACCGTCATCCACATGATAAATCGCGCGCATACGCACTGAACCACGGCCGGTCTGATAGATTTTGAGAATATCAGCGCGCGGGGTAATGATTTCTGCATCGGTTGGATAATCGGGGCCTTGGATATGCTCACAGATATCTTCTAGCGTGGATTTAGGCTTATCCAATAACAGCACACAGGCGGCGGCCACTTCACGCAAGTTATGCGGCGGCACATCGGTGGCCATACCCACGGCAATACCGGTGGTACCGTTGAGTAATAAGTTCGGTAAACGCGCGGGCAACACAGCCGGCTCATTCATGGTGCCGTCAAAGTTGGGAATCCAATCCACTGTGCCTTGGCCTAACTCAGTCAACAGCACTTCCGAATAACGCGCTAAACGCGCTTCGGTATAACGCATCGCAGCAAAGGACTTGGGGTCATCTGGCGCACCCCAGTTACCCTGTCCGTCAACTAATGGATAGCGGTAGCTAAAGGGCTGCGCCATCAGCACCATGGCTTCGTAACAAGCGCTGTCGCCGTGCGGGTGGAATTTACCCAACACGTCACCCACGGTACGTGCGGATTTTTTATACTTGGAGTCAGCGTCTAAACCCAGCTCACTCATGGCATACACAATACGGCGCTGTACCGGTTTAAGACCATCGCCAATATGTGGCAAGGCCCGATCCATAATCACGTACATGGAATAGTTTAAATAGGCTTGTTCGGTAAACTCGGCCATCGAGCGGCGTTCAACGCCCTCAAGGCTTAAATCAACAGGCTGGGTCATACGTGGCCTCTATCAAATCGGTTGGCAGTCAAAACACAATAGGTCAGGTGAACTGGATGCATCAGACTTGCACCTCGGCTAAATCACCTTTGCTTTCCAACCAAGCTTTACGGTCGCTGGCACGTTTTTTCGCCAACAGCATATCCATCATTTCGACGGTGCCGGTGTAATCATCCAGCGTCAGTTGCACTAAGCGGCGGGTATTGGGATCCATGGTGGTTTCACGCAATTGTGGTGGGTTCATTTCACCCAGACCCTTAAAGCGCGTAACCTGTGGCTTGCCACGTTTTTTCTCAGTTTGGATACGATGCATAATACTGTCTAGCTCATCGTCATCCAGCGCGTAATGCACTTCTTTACCGATATCGACACGATACAGCGGTGGCATCGCCACATAGATATGCCCGGCTTCCACTAGCGATCTAAAGTGGCGCATAAACAAGGCGCAGAGCAGCGTGGCAATATGCAGACCATCGGAGTCTGCATCCGCTAAAATACACACCTTGCCGTAACGCAACTGGCTGATATCGTCCGAACCCGGATCCACACCCATCGCCACAGCAATATCGTGCACTTCTTGCGAGCCAAGGACGACGCTACCATCCACTTCCCAGGTATTTAGAATCTTTCCGCGCAGCGGCATAATAGCTTGGAATTCTTTATCGCGCGCTTGCTTGGCACTACCGCCAGCTGAATCCCCTTCCACTAAAAACAGCTCGCCACGCATCGGATCTTGTCCGGCACAGTCAGCTAATTTACCCGGCAGAGCTGGGCCTTGGGTAATACGTTTGCGCTCAACCTTACGCCCAGCTTTGAGGCGACGGCCCGCATGACTGATGGCCAGTTCGGCTAACTGTAAGCCCAATTCTGAGTTGGCATTGAGCCACAAACTAAAGGCATCTTTGACCACGCCAGCGACAAAACCTGCCGCCGTACGTGAGGATAAACGCTCTTTGGTTTGTCCAGAAAACTGTGGCTCTTGCATCTTCATCGACAGCACAAAGCTGATACGCTCCCAGATATCATCCGGCGCCAGCTTGACGCTGCGCGGCAGCAAGTTACGGAACTCACAGAACTCACGCAGCGCATCCAGCAGGCCTTGGCGAAAGCCATTCACATGAGTACCGCCTTGCGCAGTGGGAATCAAGTTGACGTAACTTTCTTGCACCAACTCACCACCTTCCGGCAACCACAATACTGCCCACTCGACGCGCTCAGTTTCGGCTGCAAACTGCCCACAAAACGGCTCTTGCGGCAGACTGATAAACTCGGCTACCGCATCGGTTAAGTACGAACGCAGACCATCTTCATAAAACCAAGTGATCAGCTCTTTAGTATTTTTATCTTCAAACTTAACCGTTAAGCCGGGACACAACACCGCCTTAGCTTTTAAAATATGCTTAAGACGGCTGATGGAAAACTTGCCGGTATCAAAATACTTCGCATCCGGCCAAAAACGAATACTGGTACCAGTATTGCGCTTGCCCACCGTGCCGATCACTTCTAAATCCGTGGCTTTAAAACCATCGCGGAAGGTCATCTGGTGCTCTTCACCATCCCGACGCACGCGCACCTCAACTAAAGTTGAGAGCGCATTGACCACCGAGATACCCACACCGTGCAAACCACCAGAAAACTCATAGTTTTTGCTGGAAAACTTACCCCCAGCGTGCAGACGGGTAAAAATCAGCTCAACGCCCGGAATGCCTTCTTCAGGGTGAATATCCACCGGCATACCGCGCCCATCGTCCACCACTTCAAGGGATTGATCGGTGTGTAAAATCACCTGTAAATTGCGCGCGTGGCCAGCTAGAGCCTCATCCACACTGTTATCAATCACTTCTTGGGCGAGGTGATTGGGGCGTGTTGTATCGGTGTACATACCGGGGCGCTTACGCACCGGATCTAATCCAGATAAAACCTCAATGGCATCAGCGGTATAGGTCGAATTCGTCATGGATAATATGGTTACTCAAAAGCAGAAAGATCGAGTGTGTGCAACACTGCAGGCGCAACGCCGACAAAATCAAGAAATATAGGTAAATGCTCAGCAAAACGCTGAAAGCTGTGATCACCGCCCTGTTGAATATGGACAGCGCAGCCAGAATAGTACTGTTCAGCTAAACAGTAGTTTAACGTTTCATCACCAGTTTGCAACCACACACTAAAACGCTCGGCATCCTGTGGTGGCGCAACTTCAAGTGCAGCTAAGGCGTGTACATGCGCGTCCGTCAGCAACCAACGCTCACCGGTATACAGATTTTCTTGCTCGGCGGTGAAGTCATCAAATAAAAGATGGGGACGCACCGCTGGATTCATCAACAGCGCTTTTAAATGATACTGCTGGGCCAAATAGGTTGCGTAATAACCACCCAGCGAGCTGCCCACCAACACCGGCTGCTGCAGCTGCTCAATCGCCTCTTGCAACTGTTGAATTGCTTGCTCAGGATGATGGTGTAATTCTGGAATTAATAATTGCTCTGCAGGCAAGCCTAACTGCAACCAGGCCTGACGAAACTGCTGCGCTTTAAATGACGTAGGCGCGCTATTAAAGCCATGGATATAAACAACACTGGGACTCTTATACATAGATCACTACACAGCTAAGACAGAGGCCTAGAATACCACCATGCTGCAATGGCTGCGCAGTCGATCCACGCTGACACACAACAGCGGATCGCTGCACCAACATTGGGTTTAATAACCGCCGCTGTTGATATCCAAAGCAAACTTAACGCCCTGTACCCGTGATACGCCGGTTTCCAATTGCCCATCAGCGTATAAACGTAACCAGCGATAACCTGGGGCTTTTTCTTCAACGGCAAAGTCAGCGCTCCGCGGGGTAAATTGAATACAAGTTGAGGGTGTGGCCAGCCAACGAATGCCAGCGGCCTGCTGATCAAACTCTTGATGCACATGCCCCCACAACACTGCTTTGACTTGAGGGTAACGCGCCAGCACAGCATGCAGTACTTCAGGGTGATGCAAGCCAATGTTATCAATCCAAGCGCTACCCACAGGAATGGGATGATGATGCAAAGCCACCAGCACATAACGTTCACCTGCACTACTTAACGCCTGCGCTAACATCTGCAACTGCGCTGGCGTCAATTCACCATGCACTTTGCCCGCCACAGAGGAGTCGAGCATGACAATGCGCCACGCCCCAACATCATAGACCGGCTCAAGATAGTCGGTATTGGCGCAGGCTTGCTGCAGGGCCAGTCGCTCATCATGGTTACCGGCAAACCAACGCATCGGCGCGCCTAGACTGCCGGTCATCTGCGCAAAACGCTGGTAAGCAAGCGCAGAGGAATCTTGCGACAGATCACCGGTGCACAGCAGCACATCAATCTGCGGCTGTTCTACTTGTACGAGCTCAATCACATGCTGCAAGCTGTGCTGTGTATCCATGCCCAGCAAGCGCGTGTCTGCGCTGGCAAATAAATGGCTGTCCGTTAACTGCACAGCTGTGACATAAGGTGTTGGTGTTACGGCAACCATCTGCTACCTCAATCAAATTCATATAATAATGTGTACAGTTATTCCATCAGTCAAAGTAGCACAGAGTTAAAATCACGCTAAATATTTTCTGCAGCTCTTGGGTCTTTTAATGATTTGAGCAGCCCGCTTCTAACACTCTCTTACCGAGCAACTTTTATTCAATCCAGCGATACAAAGTACGCCGCGTAATGCCTAAAATATCCGCGGCATGGCGCTTATTGCCTGCAGTGGCAGCCAGCACCTGATGAATATATTGGCGCTGGACTGTTTCCAAGCTCGGCATGGCATCAACATTCAGCGGCGACTGAGGCAGTTGTGCTGGGGTGAACTGATTGCTCGGCTGCTCTAAGCTCTGAGTCGAGTCACGAATACGTTGCGGTAAGTGCTGCGTATCAATAAAGGCTGCGTCACAAAAAGTCGCCGCACGCTCAACCGCGTTTTGCAGTTCACGCACATTACCGGGGAAATTGTAGTGTTGCAGCATACTCAGCGCAGCATCACTAAAACCTTTGATACTTTGTTTTTGCCGCGCATTAAAACGCGTTAAAAAGAAATCCGTCAGTAACTGAATATCTTCACCACGAGCGCGCAATGGTGGTACCTGTAGAGCAAAGGTTTCTAAGCGATAAAACAAGTCCTCGCGAAAGCTACCATCGGCCACCGCCTCAGTTAGATTGCGGTTAGTGGCAGCAATAATACGCACATCCAGCTGAATCTCATGATCACTACCCACGGGGCGCACTTTGCCATCTTGCAAAACGCGCAGCAGCTTAGCCTGTAAAGCTAAAGGCATTTCACCCAACTCATCGAGTAATAAACTACCGCCATTGGCCTGCTGAAATAACCCAGCACGCTGGGTACGCGCACCAGTAAAAGCACCAGCGGCATGGCCAAAAAACTCACTTTCCATTAATTCGCTGGGAATACCACCGCAGTTGACCACCATATAAGGACCGTTGCGACGGCTGCTTTGATCATGCAGCGCACGCGCCACCAACTCTTTACCAGTACCGCTTTCGCCTTGAAT
>DATERP010000095.1:0-4351 GCA_035271385.1 Thiopseudomonas sp.
GATTTTTACCAGTTTACTGATGTTTTTATTGATGGGCATTGGCCACTCAGTAGCAGCCTCAGAAGGCAACTCCACCTATAAATTGGCGTCTGGCGATGTCATCCGTATTCACGTATTTAGCGAACCTGACCTGAGCTTTGAAGAGCTACGTCTGACGGATGCTGGTACGTTTTCATACCCCTTTATCGGTGAAGTACGCGCACGTGGCAAAACTGCCGCAGAAATCGAAGCGATTTTGACTGAGAAATTACAAGGTGAGTACCTGGTTGACCCACGCATCTCCATCAGTGTTTTAGAGTACCGCGAGTTTTTTATCAGCGGTGAAGTCAAACAACCCGGTGGTTACAAATTCCAGCCCGGTCTCACTTTACGTCGTGCAATCGCATTGGCAGGTGGCTTAACCGAGCGCGCCTCAACCAATCGCATCACTCTGATTCGTGATGACGATGCAGGCCGCAAACCAACCCGTGCGACATTAGATACACCGGTAATGCCTGGCGACAGTATCAATATTGACCAAGGCTTTTTCTAAACAAGCACAGTAATATATTTCAGATGCTTTTGGATGTGAATCCGCCATTATTTTGAGTTTGAAACCCCATGGAAAGTAACCCTACTACAGCATCGCGTTTGGTGACGCCCCTGCAACGCGAAGACGATGATGAAATTGATCTCTTAAAACTGTGGCAGACCATATGGCGCCGCAAATGGAGCATTCTCACGCTAACCGTCATTGTCATGATGGTGACAACTTTAATTGTGCTCAGCCTGACGCCGATTTATCGCGCGGCAGCCACTATGCTGTTTGAACAAAAACAATCTCAAGTCGTATCTATTGAGCAATTGTATGGCGTTGAAGGCAGCGGTAATGACTACCTACAAACTCAGTTTGAACTACTCAAATCACGCTCACTGGCCGAGCGCGTAGTACGTGAACTGAACCTCACCGAGCACCCAGAGTTTGATCCACGTCAGCAACCTGAGCCACTGATTAACTTCAGCATCAGCGATCTGATTGGCTCTCTAAGTATCGATAAATTGATCCCCGGCACTATGCCCAGTGACTTAGAGAAGACTGAAGAAGAAATTGAAGAGCAAATTTTTGATAGTGTGACGCGCGCATTTATGACGCGCATCAACATTGAACAGCAAGGCAAAAGCCAGCTCGTACAAGTACAAGTGGATATGGCAGATAAAGTATTGGCCGCCCGCGCTGCAAACGCTCTCGCCACTGGCTATATCGAAAGCCAGATGGAAGCGCGCTTGGAAATGTCTGCATCAGCAACTGCATGGATGAACAACCGCATGACCGAACTGCGTTCGAAGCTTAAATCAGCTGAAGACGTATTGCAGGCCTACCGCGAAAAAGAAAACCTCGTGGACATGGGTGGCGTCTCTGCCATCAGCGCTGCTGAACTGTCAGCCACCAGCGACCGTATGGTTGATGCGCGCCGTAACCGTGCCGAAGCTGAAAGTATGTACCGTCAAGTGCAATCGATGCGCGGTGCAAGCTTAGACCGTCTAGCCAGTGTGTCAGCGGTACTCAGCGATCCACTTGTAGTGCAGTTTAAAACCAGCGAAGCCAAAGCCAAGTCCAAAGTAGAAGAATTATCCAAGCGTTACGGTGCCCGTCACCCAGCAATGGAAGCGGCACGTACTGAACTCGCAGCAGCACAAGCCAGCTTACGTGGCCAAGTTGAGCAAGTGGTCGCTGGTATTGAGCGTAACTACCAACTAGCTGTAGCTAATGAAAACTCTTTACGTGCATCAGTCAATGCCAACAAAGCCCAGATCCAAAACATTTCACGTAAAGAGTTCAAATTACGCGAATTACAACGTGAAGTGGAGAGTAACCGTGCGTTGTATGACACCTTTGTCACACGATTAAAAGAAGCGTCAGCAACTAGCGACTTAGACAGCGCAACTGCACGTGTAGTGGATACTGCAACAGTGCCAGTCGCACCAATCAAGCCAAAGAAAGCACTGATAGTGGTGTTAGCCACCTTCTTAGCAGGCTTAGTCGGCGTAGGTTTAGTGCTGCTGCTGGAAGCGCTGAATAACACCTTTAAAAGCACCGATGAGATTGAGAACACTCTTAATCTGCCAGTGTTGGGCTTATTGCCATTAGTGGATAAAAAAGACCGCAGCGAAGTAGCGAATCTGTTTAATACCGACAGCAATAAAAGCTTCTCAGAGTCCATCCGTACCATTCGTACCAGCATGGTGTTGTCAGCGATTGATGGTCAACATAAAACCATAGTGGTGACTTCATCTGTTCCAGGTGAAGGTAAATCCACTGTAGCCGCGAACCTTGCATTTGCTTTAGGGCAAATGGAAAACGTGCTGCTAGTCGATGCCGATATGCGCCGTCCAACACTGGCGAAAAACTTTAGTTTCCCAGTGGGTACGCCAGGCTTAGCCAACTTAATTGCCGGCACCGCTAAGCTGGAAGAGTGCATCAAAAACGTCGGTGGCGTGGATATGCTCAGCGCCGGCGCAGTGCCACCGAACCCACTAGAACTACTGTCTAGCCCACGCTTCTCTGAAGTGATTGAGTACTTACGCGAGAAATACGATCGAGTGATTATTGACTCACCACCAACGCAAGCGGTAAGTGACGCGTTAGTACTGGGCTCACTGGCTAACGCATTGATTTATGTAGTGCGCTCAGACAGCACGGCTAAACCTTTAGTGATTAAAGGTATCGGTCAGTTACTGCAAAGCAATGCACCGGTCACCGGCATCGTACTCAACCAAGTGGATATCAAAAAAGCGATGAAAAACGGCTATAACTATGCCGGCTACTATGACTACTACGGTTACAGCGACAGTGCTAAAGTCAATAAATAAACTTAAGCCTTAACTACGTCAGCGTTAACCCTAAGGTTAGCGCTGTGTGTTGGGCAAGTGCCGTGACTGATAAACTGCAGATGCTAATCCCATCTGCAGTTTTGTTTAAGGGGTACTCACAGCCACAACACAACGGAATCACATATTATGTTTGACCTACACAACCATTTATTACCCGGTATTGACGATGGTGCACCTGATCTTGATACAGCACTGCAACTCGCTAAAATAGCTGTTGCTGATGGCACTACCCATTTAGTCTGTACTCCGCATATTCACCCAGGACGTTACGACAACACTCCAGAAACAATTCAGGCTGCTCTTGCGCTTTTTCAACACGGTTTACTGGAGCACAATATCCCACTTAAAGTCGCAGCAGCTGCCGAAGTACGTTTTGGTATGGAGCTGATGATTGGTGTCAAAACCAAAACCATTCCCTTTTTAGGTCAATGGCAAGATAAAAACGTACTGCTACTCGAGTTTCCACATGGAGAAATGCCCTTTGGTGCTGAGCGTTTAACCAAGTGGCTGCTGCAACATGATGTGATACCAATGATTGCCCACCCAGAGCGTAATAAAGGTCTGATGCGAGAGCCTAATAAACTAATACCTTTTATTGAACAGGGTTGTTTATTACAAGTCACATCAGGCTCAGTAGCTGGGCATTTTGGTCAAGCAGCGCAAGATTTAGCTATTCAGTTGTTGGAAAAAAACTGGGTTACAATTCTAGCCAGTGACGCACATAATATTGAGCATCGGCCCCCCATTTTAACGACGGGTTTAGCTGTCGCCACTGAAATACTCGGCACTGATGCCGCACAATGTCTCGTTATGGATAACCCACAACATATCGCCCAAGTACATTTTAAGTAAAACTATGAGCACACTCGCAACAGCACAACACAGACGATCAAGGCATGTCCCCATGCCTACAGTCGCACGGCGCAGTATTGCATTGTTAGCTGGTTTACTAGGACTGATAGCCATCTACGGTGGCAGTCAATTAGTCATCTCTGGTATTGCTCACTACCAAGCCCGCGCTTTTTTAAAGACGTGGGAGCACAAACCTACTCGCCCTAACCCACAAGCATGGTTAGTGGCCAAAAATGCGATTCAAAAAGCCATCGATACCTACCCTGGAGTGAATGGCAACTACTTTGAAACCTTAGGCTATATCCAGCAATGGCGTGATTTCGGTGTGCCGCTCAATGATCCAAAGGCCTCCATGAGCCGTAACGCAGCAGTCAGCGCACTGCGCAAAGCCACGCAAGCACGTCCAACCTGGCCCAATGCGTGGGCAGCGCTGGCCTATGCCAAGCTGACCGTTTTAGAATTTGATGATGAGTTCACTCATGCCATGCAACAAGCACAAGAGTTTGGCCCATGGCGCATTGGTATCAACCGTCGCCTTGCGGAAGTCGGCTTGATTGCGTACTCAGTGCTGAATGACGAACAGCGCGCAATCGTCACAGAATCCATCCAACGCACCGCCCAATACAGC
>DATERP010000096.1:0-4826 GCA_035271385.1 Thiopseudomonas sp.
TGGATCGCCCACTCCGACCAGCGCTTGAAGATGGATCGTTATTTTCAGCTTAAGCGAGTGTCTGATGACGTTACATTGCTACGTGCAAAAACTACTTTTGTCTGTATTGAGTTGTCGAGCGGGCGGCCCAAGCGTATGCCACCTGAATTTGTACAAGGTTATGGCGCAGTAATGCTGGCTGCAGAGTGACCTGAGTTATCGTGTTGCTAGCAGTATGTTCAGCGCTGGGTACTGCTCGAGTCAGCTGAGCATGATGTTGTGAGTGTGTGTCGTGGTGCTATGGCGTAGCATACGTTCTATTGTTTTACCGGTATTGATTCCAGTGCCGGTCTATTTGTGAGTTCAATATTGTGCAAATCGCTTTAGCGCCGATGGAAGGTTTGGTTGACCATATTATGCGTGATGTGCTGACTGAGCAGGGTGGCATTGATTGGTGCGTGACCGAGTTTGTACGCATCACTGATCAACTCTTGCCTAGTCGTACTTACCATCGTTTGGCGCCTGAGTTAGCGCAGGACGCAAAGACACCTGCCGGTACGCCATTGCGGGTGCAGTTACTGGGTTCTGATCCGCAGGCACTGGCTGATAATGCCGCCAAAGCCTGTGAGATGGGTGCGCCGGTGATTGACTTGAATTTTGGTTGCCCATCGAAAACGGTAAATAATTCCTGTGGCGGTGCGATTTTGCTGCGTGAGCCTGAGGTGTTATTTAAGATTGTGGAGGCGGTGCGCGCGGGTATGCCGGCGGGTGTTCCGCTGACCACTAAGATGCGGTTGGGCTATGACAGTCCTGATGGTGCAATGGATTGTGCGCGGGCTTTGGCGGATGGCGGTTCTGCACAAATCGTGGTGCATGCGCGCACTAAAACGGATGGTTATAAGCCGCCTGCGCATTGGGAGTGGGTGGCTAAGGTGCAGGATGTGGTGAGTATTCCGGTGTTTGCTAATGGGGATATTTGGACGCTGGATGATTGGTACCGCTGTCGTGAAGTCAGTGGTGTGGATCATGTGATGGTGGGTCGTGGTCTGGTGTCTCGGCCTGATTTGGCCAAGCAAATTGCCTGTGCGCGTGATGGTATTGAATATCAGTTGAAAACTTGGCAAGAATTGCAGCCGATGTTGCGGGAGTTTTGGCGGCAAGTGCGGGCTTTTCAAGCGCCACGCAGTGCGCCGGGGCGTTTGAAGCAGTGGTTGGCAATGTTGATTCGTAATTACCCTGAGGCGCAGGTGTTGTTTAATCAGTTACGTAAGGTGACGGATTGTGATGTGATTGATCAGTTGTTTGGTTTTGCTGTGGGGGAGTTGCAGCACACTGAGTATCTGAAGCAGCAGCCGGCTTAATTGGCTTTGAGTACAGCGTGGTGCGTTGATTGCGTGGCTGTGTATGAAGGTTGAATGGTCAATATGTGCATGACGCACTGCGCTGTATCTGTTTTTCCCTCCACGAGCCCATCCTGGGCTCAAGTCGGGCGCTACGCCATCCATGGCTACGCTTGTCACAGATACAGCGCAGTGCTGGTTGAATGTTTGTGTTGCTGGGTTGATGTGCGTTGGTCTCTTTCTTTGGACTGAACTGGCTGTGCTGGGATAGTTGATTGCTCAATATCTGTGCGTGGCGCACTGCGCTGTATCTGTTTCTCCCTCCACGAGCCCATCCTGGGCTCAAGTCGGGCGCTGCGCCATCCATGGCTACGCTTGTCACAGACACAGCGCAGTGCTGGTTGAATGTTTGTGTTACTGGGTTGATGTGCGCTGGTTTCTTTTTCGTTGCTGAGATCGTTAAAGCGCTTTGTCATCGATGCTATCAGTGCTGTTAAGCATCTGCATAAAGGCTTGTGCGGCATTGGAAAGGGTGCGTTCGGTGTGCACTATGTAGCCCAGATCGCGACTGAGGCTGGCGTCGTTGATGGGGAGGCGTACCACTGAGTCATCGAGCATGCTGTGTGGTAACACGCTCCAAGCTAAGCCGATCGAGACCATCATTTTAATGGTTTCCATATAGTTGGTGCTCATGCTGATATCGGGTGTGAGGCCGGCTTGATCAAACAATTGTAAAGCAATCTTGCGGGTGAAGGTGTGGGTGCCGGGGAAGACTGCTGGGTATTTGCATAGGTCGGCTAGGCTAATGCGCTTGCGTTGTGCCAGTGGGTGGTCGGGGGCTACTACGAAATCTAAATCATCTTGCCAGACTTTCACGGCTTTAAGCGGTGCTTCGCAGTGGGGCGATAGAGTAATAATCGCCAGTTCACAGCGGCCGTGTAGCACGTCGGCATAAGCCACTTCGGAATCGAGAAAGCGGATGTCCAGCATCACCTCAGGGTAGCGCTTAGTAAAGGCGCGCAGCAGTGGCGGTAAGCGGCGCAAGCCAATATGGTGGCTGGTGGCTAAACTCAGACGTCCGCTGACCGTGCCACTGAGGTTACTCAGTGCGCGGCGCGCATCTTCCAGTTCATTGACGATGCGATAGGCGCGGGGTAAAAGGGCTTGTCCTGCTTCAGTTAAGCGCGTTTCCCGTCCGACACGATCAAACAGACGTACACCTAATTGCTCTTCAAGACTGGCGACGCGTTTGCTGATGGCGGGCTGGGTGACGTGCAAGCGTGCGCCGGCCAGTGAGAAGCTGTGTTGCTCGGCAATGGCAATAAAAGTCTGCAGGTTGGCTAAATCCATCAGTCGCACCTCAGTGAGTCAGTTGAATAATTGAAACTATACTGCTATTCCTAAATGGAATCTAATGGATAAGAAATATCAATTTGAGTTATTCGAATGCTGCTCATAAGATAGAGTCATAAGCAGTAGGTGAATGGCCGCTGCACATAACACAGATGAGGACGGTCTAATGGCTGGAAAAACGCTTTACGACAAACTCTGGGAGATGCACGAAGTTAAACGTCGCGATGACGGCTCTTCGTTAATTTACATCGACCGCCATATTTTGCATGAAGTGACATCACCGCAGGCTTTTGAAGGTCTGCGTTTGGCTAATCGTAAGCCTTGGCGCATTGATAGTAATATCGCCACGCCAGACCATAACGTCCCGACGACTAAAAAAGAGCGTGACGGTGGTATCGCGGCAATTGCCGATAACGTGTCGCGTATTCAAGTGCAAACCTTGGATGATAACTGCGACGAATACGGCATTCTGCAGTTCAAAATGAACGACGTGCGCCAAGGTATTGTGCACGTGATTGGCCCAGAGCAGGGTGCTACTCTGCCGGGTATGACGGTGGTTTGTGGTGACTCACATACTTCAACCCACGGTGCCTTTGGTGCATTAGCGCACGGTATTGGTACTTCTGAAGTTGAGCATGTGTTGGCTACTCAGTGCTTGGTCGCCAAAAAGATGAAAAACATGCAAGTGCGTGTTGAAGGCCAAGTACCGGCTGGCGTAACAGCTAAAGATATCGTCTTAGCGATTATCGGCAAAATTGGTACCGCGGGTGGTAATGGCCATGCGCTTGAGTTTGCTGGCAGTGCAATTCGTGATCTGTCGATGGAAGGTCGTATGACCTTATGTAACATGTCCATCGAAGCTGGCGCACGTGTCGGTATGGTTGCGGTTGACCAGAAGACCATTGATTACGTTGAAGGCCGTCCTTATGCACCTAAAGGCGCGGATTGGGATGCAGCAGTTGCTGCGTGGCAAGATTTAGTCTCCGATGACGATGCTCATTTTGACACCATCGTAGAAATGCGCGCTGAAGATATTATCCCACAAGTCAGTTGGGGTACTTCGCCAGAAATGGTGCTGCCAGTTGATGCTAATGTGCCAGATCCTGCACAAGAATCTGATCCAACCAAGCGTGACTCCATTACTCGTGCACTGAAATATATGGGTTTACAAGCCAATCAGGCGATTACCGATATTAAAGTGGATCGCGTATTTATTGGTTCATGCACCAACTCACGAATTGAAGACTTACGCGCCGCTGCCGAAGTGGCCAAAGGCCGTAAAGTGGCCAGTAATGTGATTCAAGCCTTGGTGGTACCGGGTTCTGGTTTAGTGAAAAAACAAGCTGAAGAAGAAGGTTTGGATAAGATTTTCCTTGAAGCCGGTTTTGAATGGCGTGAGCCGGGCTGCTCGATGTGCTTAGCCATGAACCCCGATAAATTGGGTAGCGGCGAGCATTGTGCATCGACTTCTAACCGTAACTTTGAAGGTCGTCAGGGCAATGGTGGTCGTACGCATTTGGTCAGTCCTGCCATGGCAGCTGCCGCGGCAGTGAAAGGCCGCTTTGTTGATGTGCGTGAATTAATGAACGAGGGAGCATAAGCATGAAAGCCTTTACTCAACATCAGGGTTTGGTTGCTCCGTTGGATCGCGCCAACGTTGATACTGACCAGATTATTCCAAAGCAGTTTTTGAAATCCATTAAGCGCACCGGCTTTGGTCCGAACTTATTTGATGAGTGGCGTTATCTGGATGAAGGTCAGCCTGATCAGGACAGCAGCAAGCGTCCGATCAATACTGAGTTTGTGCTGAATCAGCCGCGTTACCAAGGTGCGAGCGTATTGCTGGCGCAAGAAAACTTTGGTTGCGGTTCAAGCCGTGAGCACGCGCCATGGGCGTTAGAAGAGTACGGTTTCCGTGCGATTATCGCGCCAAGCTTTGCCGATATCTTCTACAACAACAGCTTTAAAAACGGTTTGTTACCGATAGTGTTAACCGCTGCTGAAGTCAATGAACTATTTGCTCAAGCTGAAGCCGTTGAAGGCTATCAGTTGACCATCGATCTTGCTGCGCAGACTGTGACTCGCCCAGATGGCGTGCAGTACAGCTTTGAAGTCGATGCGTTCCGTAAGCATTGCTTGCTTAATGGTTTAGAT
>DATERP010000097.1:0-11832 GCA_035271385.1 Thiopseudomonas sp.
ACCGGCATAGTCCAGCCAAATATTTCTGTCGCGACCGGGCATATAAAAATCAGTCAGTGCTGCTAAGCGACCGTCACGGGCGTGGCAAGAAGCACAGTCCAGCGCATCGGATGCGGGGGCAACCATGTGCGCGATGGGCCAGTGCATACGGGTTTCGATAAAGTCGAATTTGCCGCTGTATTCTTGGCCTGCATAGTCGGTACCGGCTTTAAGGGATTTCACCCAATCAAAGTTGGTCCACAGTGCCGTATCATCGGTGGCGCTGTACACATGGTTGACCAGTAAGTGCTTATGGACCGTGTCATAGGGCTGCTTACCTTCCATGATTTTAAATGGCCAGATGCGTGAATCTGGATTGTCGTGACTGCCTGTAATCTGGTTTAGATCAATTGGCGTTTGCGTCTCGTCAATCTTGTCTTCGCGTAAGGTGTAGCGCATTTGGCCATCAAACCAGCGGTATGCAGGCACCACATTCTCGGCATGACGGAACTCACCCTTGGTACTTAAATACTCAAGGTTGCCGTCTTTATCGCGAATGGTTTGTGGTTTGCCGTCTTTATCCAGTTGGCCTGCTTTGGACCAGTCCCACCAGGTTTTAGTCGCCACACCACCACGGGCAAACTCAGGAATATGACAGGTCTGGCAGGCGATTTGGCTAACGTGCTCATTGAGCTTGGACTTATCGTGTGGTGCAGGACCATGACATGACTCGCAGGATGCGCGGGTATTGTCAGTGTGCCCCGGCACATCAATGCCTAAGCGGTCATGTGCATTAGTTGAATAACGGCTACCGGTGACGCTGTGCGCTGAAGTGGTATGGCAATCAGCACAGGCGAAATTAGCACCGTCTTTCGACATATGCACATCAAGGCTGCGTGGCGCTGTGAGTAAAGATGAATCTAAGTCGCCGTGCTTAACACCATCACCACCGCCACCATAGAAGTGGCAGCTACCGCAGTTTTTGCTGCTGCTGGCGCCAATGTTCTGGGCGATTTGCGCAAGATCCGTTTTACGTTGAATGGATTGATCGAGTGGGTCAGCATATTCATAGATGGGGTGTCCGGCACCTGTCGGAGATTTTTTATAACCGCCGGTGGTGTCATGACAAATTAAGCAGTCAACTGCGCTGCCATCGGCTGGTGGTGGCTTGCGTATATCGTCCCAACCGTAACCCGTGTGGCAACTGGTACAGAAAGGCTCATTGGATGAGGCCGCACCACAAAAGCTGTTGACGACATGGCGTTTACCGAGCATTTGTCCGGTTTCAGGATGCTCAAATTCCCAGGTCCAGTGCGTGGTTTTTTGCACCTGCTGCGCGGCTTGCGTGTGGCAACTTAGGCAGGCTTGAGTCACCTCAGGGCCGGAGGTAAATGGCCCTTTGAGCTGTTCAAATTGGGTGTGATCAGCCGTAGAGGGCGCTGAGCGATCCAGAGCTGTGGCTGGCATTGTGCCGAGCATAAGCAGCATGATCGCAATAATCACCTGCCTGAACGATAGAAGAGTAGGATACGTCTTCATAGTGCCTCCCTAGGCTTGTGGGCATCTATTATTGGCTATAATGGCTTTTAGTTATATAAGAATAATTATATCATGGAGTATAGTTTTTGGATGTCATGCAGCTTATGCTTTGTTGACACACATCAGTTGAACTGTGTAACTAGGAGTCAAATTATGAGCCAATTAGTCGAGACCGCAGCAGATACGCAGATAACCCAGCCCGAACAGCTTGTTGTGATTGTGACCAGCGCCTCATTACAAACCCAAGGCATGGCCATGGTGCTCTCACGTGCAATGCAAGAGCAGGGCGTGCAATTAACTATGTTGCTTTGCGATCAAGCGGCTGAATTAGCCATTCAAAGTTACCAAAGCCCCAGAGCTTTAGCGCCTAAAGGCATGAAACCAGAAGGCCTTTTGCAGCAGATTATTGATGCTGGCGCGACGGTGGCTGTCTGTGCGTTATATCTGCCCAATAGCAGCTATCAAGAACAGGATTTACGCCAAGGCGTTAGCCTTGCCCAACCGGCCAAAATGGCGGAAATGTTGCGTTGTGCAAACAGTAAAGTGCTAACTTTTTAATCTTACATATATGCTGACTACTAGATGGTTTGCGAGTTGATAATAGAGGGAAGTATCTATTCTTAACTGTAAAATTCTAGCTTATATTGAAGTTGTCAGTCTGAATCTAGATAGATCTAGATGCTTTTGATTGATACAAACTGACCTGCCTAAATTCTTCCGGCTCTGCTAAATCAGGCAGAGTTTCTGCGTGTAGTACGGCTGTTTTGCTCAGCAGTGGATGCTGGAAATCACGCTGGCGTGAGTCCGCCACTATAATGTGCTTGGCAAACTCAGGGAAACGCTGCACCAATGGCAGATTGTCTGCGTCATAGAGTACATCAGCGGCAAAGAGAATATCGTAGGGCTCAGACTCACTGAATAAATCTTGGCTATAGCTTAACTCAAGTTGGTTCAGCGTGGCGTTGGCACGACAGGCTTGCAATGCTAAGGGGTCTAAGTCGCAGGCGACTGCCACACGTGCACCGGCATACTTAGCCGCTAAGGCCACAATGCCACTGCCAGCGCCCATATCAATAATACGTTTGCCAGCCACATAGTCTGGATTGTCTAAGATCCATTGGGCTAAGGCTAAACCACTGGCCCAACAAAAACACCAATAGGGCGGCTCATGCAGTAGGCGTTGGGTTTCTTGTGGGCTGAATTGACGCTGCATGGTGCTGGGGTCAATCAGCCAGAGTTGCAAAGTTAAATGTGGTAATGAGCTGATGGTTAAACGCGCATCACCGACAATACTGTGCAGCGCTGTATTGAGTTGAGTCACTAAGGTATCAGTCACAAGAGCATCCATAAGACAGTAAATAGCTTTTAGTTTACTGCATATCTGAACTTGTAACTGCTCTGGCTTTCTCAAGTACAGGTTTAGATTAAGGTGTTGCTACAGCAGTCATCCTATACTTATCACAGGGTCAAAACTTACACCTATTAATGATAGGGTGGGTTAAATTTTCGAGGTGGATAGTGCTATGTCAAATAAAAATATGTTGAAAGTTGTTGGTCTGCTATGCGGTTTGATCTTAGCGGCAGGGTGTCAGCACCAGCAAGAAGTGGCGCAGCAGCCTGCGCCCGTACAACCCACCGCAGAGCAGCCAGCAGATGCAGCAGATGCAGCAGAGCAAAATGTGATTGCTGTGTACTTAGCTCAGCAGAATCCGAACCCTGCTTTTATCGCAGTTGATTTGGGTGAAGGTAAAAGTTTGTATGCTTTGCCTAAGCCGGTCTTAACTCAAGCAGATATGCAGTCAGTGCAATCTGCCACCACTGAACAGGGCCAAAGCTTTATGGTGTTTGAACTGACAGAGCAGGGCCGCAAAAAGCTGGCTGAAGTTAGCGCACAAGCCATTGATCATTTCTTTTTGTTTAGCGCCAAAGGCCAACTGGTTGGCGTATCAAAAATCAATGAGCCGATGAGCGCTGGTAAGTTGATTATGGCCACAGAAAATGAAAAGCACAGTCAGCAGGTGTTGCAGTTGTTGCGTTAAGTGACCTTGTATTGCGGCATTAAAACCCAGCACGGAAAGCTGGGTTTTATTTTTCTGGATCCTATGTAGCAGGTAATATGCTACCTCAGTTGCTGATCACAGGTTTTTATGCGTGATCTTGCCGTTGAGTAGAGTGTAGCGCACAGCACCAGGCAGTACGTGATCCATAAATGGACAGTTACGGCCGCGCGACTGCCAGTTCTCACCGACAACAGTTTGTCCTTTAGGATCAAACAGTACCAAGTCTGCTGCGGCACCCACGGCTAAGCGACCGGCGTTTAAACGCAAGGCTGCTGCCGGGCCAGTGGTTAAGCGCGCTAATGCGGTCGGCAGATCAAACACACCTTCTTCCACCAAGCTCATCGCCAGTGGCAGTAGCAGTTCAATACTACTGATACCGGGCTCTGTTGCAGCAAAAGGGTCTAATTTAGCATCAGCTTCATGAGGCTGGTGATGGCTGGCAATGGCGCTGATCACGCCGCTTTTGACTGCCTCACGTAAGCCTTCACGATCTTCTAGTGAGCGCAAGGGTGGCATCACGTGATAGAAACTGGAAAAGTCCATTAAGGCTTCTTCGGTCAATATCAGTTGGTACATCGCCACATCAGCAGTGACTTTTAAACCACGAGCTTGTGCCTTAGCAATCAGGCGGGCGCCACGGGCAGTAGTGATTTGGCTAAAGTGTGCACGAACGCCACTTTGCTCAATCAGCAGTAAATCACGCGATAGAGCAACTGTTTCTGCGGTCTCTGGAATACCGGCCAAGCCACGGAAGGTCGCCACTGAGCCTTCGTGCGCTAAACCGCCTTCAGCCAGATCAGGATCTTGTGGGTGGAAAATCACGGTTAAATCAAAGGTGGCTGCATATTCTAAAGCGCGGCGTAATACGCGGTTGCTTTTAAAAGGTACTAAACCATTACTGAACGCGACACAGCCAGCATTGCGCAAAGTGACCAGTTCAGCCAATTGCTCACCGGCTAAACCTTGGGTAAATGCACCAAGTGGAAATACTTTACAGGAGCCTTCATCACGGGTTTTATCCAGAATCAAGTCCACAACTGCGGCGGTATCTAAGATTGGTTTGGTGTGTGGGGTGCAGCATAAACTGGTCACACCACCGGCCGCGGCGGCGCGAGTTTCTGAAGCGATCGAGCCTTTACGGCCATAGCCGGGCTCACGTAAAGAAGCTGATACGTCCACTAAACCCGGCGCAGCGATTAAGCCACTAGCATCAATCATCTGATCGGCTACAAAGCCACGCGGGGTATCACCGATGGCAACAATCTTGCCATCATCAATAAAAATATCAGCTTGCTGATCCATCTTGCTGGCAGGATCAATTAAGCGTGCACCATTAATCTGTATACGCATTAGCGTGACTCCTGCTTTTCGGCATCCAATTGACGTTGCTCGTTTTGACCGCTCATAGTCATCGACAACACCGCCATACGAATGGCAATGCCGTAGGTTACTTGGTTAAGAATCATCGAGCGAGGGCAGTCGGCGACTAATGAATCAATTTCAACACCGCGGTTAATGGGGCCGGGGTGCAGAACAATGGCATCTGGATGTGCCAGTGCTAAGCGTTGTTCGCTTAAACCGTAGAGACGGTAGAACTCGCCTTCACTGGGTAATAAACCACCCTGCATACGTTCACGTTGCAGGCGCAGCATAATAATCACGTCAACGTCTTTGAGGCCTTCATTGACGTCGGTATAAACATTGACACCGTATTGCTCAAGACCAACTGGCAACAAGGTTTTGGGTGCAATTACACGAATATCTGGGCAGCCGAGGGTTTTCAGCGCAATCATATTTGAGCGCGCGACCCGTGAGTGCAAGATGTCACCAACGATGGCCACTTTAAGCTTGGTGAAATCGCCTTTATGACGGCGAATGGTCAGCATGTCCAGCATGCCTTGCGTGGGGTGCGCGTGACGGCCATCACCCCCATTAATAATCGCCACATTGGGCGTGACGTGTTCAGCGATAAAGTGTGCCGCGCCAGAATCAGCATGGCGTACCACAAACATATCCGCAGCCATGGCTTCAAGGGTGCGCAGGGTATCGGTGAGGGTTTCACCTTTACTGGTCGATGAGGTGGAGACGTTGAGGGTAATTACGTCAGCAGACAGGCGTTTGGCCGCCAGCTCAAAGGTAGTACGGGTGCGTGTAGAGTTTTCAAAGAACACGTTACATACGGTCATACCACGCAGTAATGGTACTTTTTTTACCGCACGCGCGCCGACTTCGAGGAAGGAGTCAGCGGTGTCTAAAATCTCGGTGAGCATGCTGCGGGGCAGGCCGTCGAGGGATAAAAAATGGCGCAGACGACCTTGGTCGTTCAGCTGCAACGGACACTTGGGAGCAGGAGGGATCATTGCGAGAGTCTCATAGATTGTCGATGGTTTGCAGTTGGATAGCCAACGGTTCGGGGCCGGTCAATTTTACCCGCTGATTTTGCTCAAGGGAAAGTGTTGCGCCAACGATATCGGGACGAATCGGTAATTCACGCGCATTGAGGTCCAATAAGCACACCAAAGTCACACTGGCAGGACGACCGTAGTCAAACAGCTCATTGAGTGCTGCGCGGATAGTACGACCGCTCATCTGCACATCATCAATCAGCACTAAGTGTTGATCGGTAATTTCAAAAGGTAATTGGGACGGGCGCACTTGCGGGTGTAAGCCGGTGCGGCTGAAGTCATCGCGATAAAACGAAACGTTTAAAATACCCAGCGGTTCTTCGCTTTTTAGTTCTTTGAGCAACGCATTGGCCACCCAAACGCCACCGGTATGAATACCGACGAAACGTGGATTATTGATATTTTTCGCTTTCAGGTGGGCTTGCAGTTCGCGGGCTATTGCAGGAATCAATACAGCAGGATCAGGTAAGCTCATTTCAATACTCTCCGGGTATTTATTGCAGTCAGCTGTTGCTGTGCTCTTCCAGCCAGCCTTGCAGTAATAAAGCTGCGGCTAAGGCATCTACAGGTTGCTCTCGATAGCTGCCGCGTTGTTGTCCTTGGGATAAGCGCTGACCTTTAGCTTCAAATGTCGTCAGACGCTCATCGTGGGTATGGACAGGTAAATTAAAACGACCATTGAGGCGGCGTGCGAATTTTTCTGCACGCACGCACATATCGCTGGGTGTGCCGTCCATGTTAAGTGGCAATCCTACAACAAGTGCATCCGGCTGCCACTCTTTTATCAAGGCTTCGATTTGTTCCCAATTTGGAATGCCATCACGGGCTTTTAAATTGCACAGTTCACGGGCTTGCTGGGTGACCATTTGGCCAACCGCTACACCGATTTGCTTGGTGCCATAATCAAAACCTAATAATAATTGTGGTGCGCTAGCTTCACTCATGCATGGCCTACTTGATGGCTGAGACGGTCTAAATCAACACCTAATAAAGCGGCTGCGGCACTGCGGCGTTCATTCACTGGCGTGTCAAAAATAATACTTAAATCTGCTGGGCAGGATAACCACGCATTGGCGCGTAATTCGTCTTCAATTTGTCCTGCGCCCCAGCCCGCATGACCCAAAGCAATTAAGCTTTGTAATGGTCCTTGGCCTTTGCTGATCGCCTGCAGTGCATCTTGTGATGCGGTTAGAGACAGTTTTGGAAATACTGTGGTGCCTTTATATTTTGGACCGTGGCCGTGTAAAACAAAACCTAGCTCGGTTTGTACTGGGCCGCCACTGAAAATATCTTGATCGTAGTCTAAATCCATAGGTTCAAACTCAGATTGCAGTTGCTCCATTACGGTGGCTAAGGTGATGCCGCTGGTGCGGTTAATAATTAAACCTAAAGCACCGTCTTGATCATGGGCCAATAAGTACACAACTGACTCGGCAAAAGCTGGATCAGTCATGGTAGGCATGGCGATTAAAAAATGCCCAGCTAAGGAAGTAAAATCAGCAGTCATAGAATCTATTCGTCCTCATCAATAAGCGAAAAAGAGGCTGCTCAAGAGAAGCACATAAATTATCGCAGATTATTGGCTTGAAAGCCGATCACCGCGCTCAAAGCGCCAGGTGCGAATAATCTCCACTTGGTCATAATTTGCCGCTAGTTCACCAGTAAAAGGCGCAAAAGGTGCGGAAAAACGCACAATATTAAGCGCAGCTTTATCCAAAATCGGATGCCCAGATGACTCTAAAACGCGCATGCGCTCTAAGGTGCCGTCGCTTTTAATAATCACCAGTACGCGCAAGCTACCGTAAATACCTTGCTGGCGAGCTTCTTCAGGGTAGTTGAGATTACCCACACGTTCGACTTTTTTGCGCCAGCCATCACGGTACCACGCACTGATATCACGTTTAGTTGCAGCCGTGTTTTGGCGACTGACCCGGGGGCGTTTGGCGTACTGCTGCTGTTCAAAGGCTAATTCAGCTTCAAGGCTAGCGATATCCGCGGAGAGTTGATTACGGTCAATAACGGGTGCTTTGCGTGGCGTTTGTGGTTTCACTGGCGTACTGGGAGTGCTCACGACTTTGTGTTTTTGCGGTTCTTTAGTGCTGATCACCTGTTTGACATCAGGACGCACTGGGGTTGGCTCGACCGCACTCTCAACCTGCACTGTTTTGACTTTGGTGTCTTGAAACTTGGCTTTTTCAGTGGTCTTGGGTATCGCTGCAGCATCCAGCGTACCGCTGCCTAACTGATTATCTTGGGCGATAAAATCTGCTTGTTCAGGGGGTTTTTCACTGCTGAAAGTGGTTAAAGTCACATCAAGGCTTTTGCTCAGCGCAGGGCGATCTTCAACCGTAAAAGACACACCAAAAATAATCGCTAAATGCACAAGTGCAGCGATTAGGATTAAGGGGCCTAAACGATCGCGCGGTGCTGGGGTAGGTGTGAATGCAGCACTGATTTTGGCAGCAGATTTTTTCATAAATGCATCAATAATTTCAGCGTAGACGCTAGTCTGCCGAGCAGAGACAGTAAAGTCTATAAGCCGGCGTGCATATGCTATTAAGCGCGATATGCACGCCGTGCCGCTTAGTTACGTTGCGCGAGTTTTTGCGCAATGGCATCCATCAACTGATCACCAATTTTGGTGTCAAAGGCATTGTCAATTTCACGGATACAGGTAGGGCTGGTGACGTTGATTTCGGTTAAATGCTCACCAATTACGTCCAGACCCACAAATAATAAACCACGTTTGCGTAGTTCAGGGCCGACTTGTGCAGCAATCCAACGGTCTTTTTCAGTTAAAGGCTGAGCTACACCACGACCACCCGCGGCCAAGTTACCGCGTGTTTCACCGGCAGCAGGGATGCGCGCTAAGCTGTAAGGCACTGGTTCACCATCAATCATCAGAATGCGCTTATCGCCGTCTTTAATGGCTGGCAAATACTGCTGCGCCATAATCTGTTGAGTGCCATGGGCGGTCAGTGTTTCTAAAATCACTGACAGGTTAGGATCACCTTTCATATGACGGAAAATAGATGAACCGCCCATACCGTCCAGCGGCTTAAGAATCACATCACCGTGCTCTTCAGCAAACTTACGCAATACATCGGCGCGGCGGCTGACTACAGTGTGCGGCGTGCACTGTGGGAACAAAGTAGCAAAGAGCTTTTCATTACAGTCACGTAGGCTTTGCGCACGGTTAACGACCAAGGTGCCGGCATTTTCAGCTTGCTCAAGCAAATAGGTACTGTATAAAAATTCATTATCGAAAGGCGGGTCTTTACGCATTAAAATCACGTTGAGATCGCCCAAGGGCTCATCGATTTCTTCGCCCAGTTCAAACCAGCACTCTGGGTCGTTAAAGACTTTTAATGGACGCATGCGTGCACGCGCTTCACCGGCGTGTTGGTATAAGTCCTGCTGTTGCATATAAAATAAAGGCCAGCCGCGTGCTTGCGCAGACAATAACATGGCCAAGGAACTGTCTTTTTTGAATGAAATCTGATCAATAGGATCCATTACAATCCCAAGGCGAACTTGCATGATAGAGTCTCCAGTAAAATAAGCTGGCCAATAGTGCACCCAAGTTTAGCGCAATAACAGTGTTGGCTTAATTGTGTATTGCTACAGAACATACAGCGTTGGGTGCATTGGCATCGATAGTAATAGCACATCCTATCATTATTTTTTATCGAGGAAATTATGGCTTGCATTTTGATTGTGGACGACTCGCCAACTGAAATGCAGAAGTTGGTGTTGATCTTAGAAAAACATGGTCATCAGGTGCTAAAAGCTGACAATGGTGCCGATGGTGTCGCCTTAGCCAAGCAAGAGCAACCTGACGTTGTGGTGATGGATATTGTGATGCCAGGCCTAAATGGTTTTCAGGCCACCCGCCAATTGACGAAGATTCCGGCCACTGCACACATCCCCGTGATTATTGTCACCAGTAAAGATCAAGAAACCGATCGGGTTTGGGGGCAGCGTCAAGGTGCTAAAGCCTATTTAACTAAGCCGATTGCTGAGCAGACTTTGATCGAGACTTTGGCAACTCTTCTCGTTCAGTCATAGTGACGGCGGGCTGAACGGCGCACTAGATTATGTGCTGCTGAGTGAGCCGCTGCTTTGATCAAGACTCAGTACAGGGCCGTTTGTTAGGCATGTGCGCTCACTGCCTCAGCGTTTAAAGTGTCTTGCCGAGCTTATATAACTGACTGTATTTGTGTTGCATTAAGCACTTTGAATACGATTGCGTCCGGCTTTTTTCGCGGCATAGAGAGCTTGATCCACGCGATCAAAGGCCTGATCTAATGATTCATCGGCAGCAATTTTGCCTACACCTGCAGATAACGTGACTGACACTGGCTCGCCTTTAAAGTTAAACGGACAAGCGGCAATGGCTAAACGTAGGGTGTTGATCAGCTCACACCCTTCTTCAAGTGGCGTGTCGGGCATCAACACGGCATATTCTTCGCCGCCGAAACGGGCAATAAAATCAGTCTCTCTAAGGCGTTTTTGCAATTCGCTGGCGATGATTTTTAATACTTTATCACCGGCTAAATGGCCGTAGTTATCGTTAATACGCTTAAAGTGATCGATATCAATAATGCTTAATAAGAGTGAGCTATGTGCTTGTAAGTTGGCATGTTCAAGGGCCGAGCGCTCGTTCCATGCCGCTCGATTAGCCAGACCGGTGAGCGGATCGATTAAGGCTTGCTGGCGCTGTTCTTCAAGCTTGACTGACAGCTGCTGAGCTTCTTGCTCCATCTGCCGTGAGTGCTCAGAGAGTGCCTGCAAACGCTCAATAATCTGTGCTTCGCTGTTGGTGCGTTTTTCTTGATAAACCTGCAGGGTGCTGACAACGCTATCTAAGCGCGCATCGACCAGCTTTTTTAGGCTCGCCAAGTCATTGGAGGTTTGCACATCATCTTGCAAGCCTGTGACATGTAAACGTAGATCATTATCAAGCGTCTTGGCGTCCTGCACCGACGCAAGATAACCGCTAGAGGTGCTTTCTAAACTGTTATAGAACGAGGTGAGGCGCTGATTGAGTTCGAGTAAATAATCAGTCAATTCACGGCCTGATGCGCCTTGGGCTGTGGCGATAATAATTACTGACAGCTCGTCGAGTAAGGGCACCAGTTCATACCAGTTTAGGCCGTCAGTTAAGCGTTGGCGCAACGCCTGAGCCTGTTGTTCATGCTCAGAACTGATGGGCAAGTCGTCGAGCAATGTCATCAGCGTTGTATGAATATGCTGCGCGACCGAGCTGTAGCTGATGTCTGACAGCGGCTGGGCATCATCCATATAGCTGTGTTCGAGCCGTGTTTGTGCTGCTGTTAGGCTGGGCTCAGGCTCAGTTGCATGTGCTTGAGCGGTCTTGCTCTGGGTGTTTTCAGTCGGCTCTGCCTCAGTCGTAGTATCCGTTGCTGCCGGCTGGGGAGCGGCTTGGCTATCACTGCTTTTAAATAAGCGCGCAAATAGGCCGGGTGTTGAGGTGGTGTGTACCTGCTGTTGCTTGGGTTGTGCAGCGATTAAAGCTTGTTCTTGCAGTTCTTTAAATTGTCCCAATACCTTATGGATACCATGCTGCTGGGCTAATTGTTTAGAAAGGTCTTTTGCAAATGCTTTAAGTGTTTTCTGCAGCGCTTTTGGCAGTTGTAACTGTAGAAGTTGCTGCACTAAATAGGCGAGCGTCATCTGTAGGGTTTCTTGGCGCTGTTGTGCTTGAGTTTCCGACTTTAAAACGGCCTGCTCAAGATGTTCAATGTGGTTTTCAAGCTGGCTGGTATTGATGGTTTGGCGAACTAATGCACGCAAGGTGTGTAATTCTTGATCCAGTTGCTCATCCT
>DATERP010000098.1:0-5178 GCA_035271385.1 Thiopseudomonas sp.
TGGGATCTCGTCTTTAAGCGTATGGTAAGTGCCTTGCACGTCCTCGCTGCTGAACATCTCAAGCGCTTCGGTCAGGTAGTCCGACAGGCCATGGTAATCAACCACATAGCCCACATCCTTACCCGGATAAGTTCGGTTCACTCGCGCAATAGCTTGCATCAGCGTGTGTTCTTTCAGGCTGCGATCGATGTACATCACTTGTGCGATAGGCGCATCAAAGCCGGTCAGCAGCATGTCTTTCACAATCAAGAATGCGGTTGGGTCTTCTTTTTCTTTATCGGTGCCAAAGGGCTTGGTGAAGTTTTTGATCACCTGCTTTTGATGGGCCGCATTGGTGTATGGCGTGTAGATGGCTTCATCATTGTGATTGCCAGAAATAATCACTTCCGATGGCGGTGCGCCCAGCTCGTCGAGGGTTTTCTTAAACAGCGTGGCGGCATAGCGGCTGCCCACCACGATCATGCCTTTGAAACCATCGGGCTGAACTTTCTCTCGATAATGCTTTAACAGATCAATACACACCCAACGAATCCGCGCCGGAGCTTCACGTACTGCACGCTCTACGCCGTACTTCTTCTTGATCTCAGCCTGATCTTCTTTGCTGTACTCTTTGAAATACTCGTCAAACAACGCATCCAATGATTTGCCGACCACTTCGCTCTGCACTTGGCGGCCTTCGTAGATGATGCGTACTGTTGCGCCGTCTTCCACTGCTTCATTGATCTTGTACTGGTCAATGTAACCACCAAACGCTTGATCCATCTTTTGGTTTTTTAATAGCGGTGTACCGGTGAAACCGATCTTGGGGGCATTGGGTAACGCGGCGTTAATGGTCGCGGCAAGATTACCAAACTGGGTACGGTGCGCTTCATCCGCAAGTACGATGATGTTGTCGCTGACGTTGAGGTCTTGGAAGTCACCTTCGGCTTCTGCCTCCTGAAACTTCTGCACCATTGCGGTGACAATATCCGATGAATCACGGCTCAACAGCTCTTTTAACTCAGCCACAGAGTTGGCGTTATAGACTGTTTCGTTTTGCGCAGCGCGGAAGGTGCTGGAGAGCTGCGAATCAAGTTGAGTACGGTCAGTGACGAAGACCAGTTTGTACTGCTGCAACTCTGGGTCACGGCGCATCTTTACCGCCAGCATCACCATGGTCAGCGATTTACCCGAACCTTGGGTGTGCCAAACGATGCCTGATTTCTCTCGGCGGTCAGCACCCATTTTAAGCCGTTCAATTACTTTATTGACGGCGCGGTACTGCTGATAGCGAGCGACTTTCTTAATCAAACGCCCATCAATCGGCTCGTAAATAATAAAATTACGGATTAAGTCTAAAAAGCTCGATGGGTTAAACATGCCTGCCAGTAAACGCTGCTGGGCGTTGATTTCAACTTGCCCGTCTGCACCACTAGCAAGCTGCCGCGCTTGTGCGAAATAAGCAGGTGACGGCACATCAGACACGTCCACGGACGCGTTATGTTCACTAGAGACAGGCTTACTCAATAGCGCACGAATATCCGCATCACTGTACGGGTGGGCATCTTTCCAATCGCTGTAATACTGGCTGCTGGAGCTGATAGTGCCGACCTTGGCTTGGTCACGGCAGGTGCTGACCATCAGTTGGTTGTACCAGAATAACTTTTGCGCACCTTCCTCACTGACTGGATCACGCAGATTGGCGTAACGGCGCAATTGGTTGATGCCCTCGCTAATGGCATCGGCAACATAGGGTGACTTGCACTCAATCACCGCCAGCGGCAAGCCATTCACAAAGCAAACAATATCGGGAATGACGTTTTGGTTAACGCCTTCAATCTTAAACTGATTGGTACACAGGTATTCGTTATTGGCCGGGTTATCAAAGTCGATAATCTTAACTGTCTGACCTTTACGTCCCTTGCCTAAGTCCTGCTCGACCGAGAGGTAGTTGACCAGCATCTCGTAAATGGAACGATTGTACTCCATCAGCGCAGCATGGTTGGGGTGCGTCAGTTCGCGCATCACCTTGCCGAGGTTTTCATTGCTGATCCACGGGTTCAGCTTACGCAAAGCAGACTCAAGGCGACCCACCAGAACCACGTCGCGATAGTAGTCACGCTCGGCTTTTTGTGAGCCAGTGCCAGCAGCTAACGGTGCAAGACTGACTCCAGGCACATACTGCCAGCCCAGCTTGATGAGCTGGTTTATGGCGGGTTGTTCTACTTTGAGTTCTTCTGCATTAAACATCGTGATAATCGGTGCCTGATGATCAGACGACCGCTGACTCCTTGTCGGTGAGTTTGACGCGCACCTTACCGGTGAGCAGGTCTTGCATGAGGGCTTTCTTTGTATTCATTAAAGCTACTAGCTTCTTGTTTTGATCAAAAACAACCCGCTCAACTTGAGTAATACTTCGCGCGATTAAACGCTGCTCTTCTACGGATGGAAGGGGTATCAGGTAAGACTTTATATCGGACTGACCTATGTTTTTTTGCCCGCTTGAACCACCCCAGCTTAGCTCAATTTGTTTTCTGATTATTTGAGAATTAAAAACATGTAAAAGAAATTCATTATGTAATGTTTGGCTAGGCTTTAAGCGCAATATTTTATCAGACATCATAAGCTTGGCTTGAGGCTCCTTGCGGACTATGACGCACTTACCAACAAGTTCCGCAACACCATTTGCACGAGTGAGAAGGACATCACCAGCATGCACTTGTGCATTATTTCTTGGTAATAGTTCATCAGGTAATGTCTTAGACTCATTTTCCAGAAACTCGCCACGAGTCACAGAGCTAACCTTCAAGACCCCCCATTTACCAGGCACTGGAGGTATCTCAATACAGCTCGGACTCCAGCCAGAGTCAATACACTCAAGACTACCTCCTAGCCTCACAACCATCCACTCTGCAGGTATCGGCCCTACTGGCGAATCTTTAAACTCGGTATGCCCAATCCCTTTGGTCAGCAACTCCTGCATCATGCCGGTTTTTAGGTCTTTCAGCTTGTCGATTTGGGCGCGTGTTTTTTCGATCACATCATCGACGGATGACAGGATGGTGGCGATTTTTTGTTGTTCGGGGCGGGGAGGAAGCGTGACGCGTAATCGCTTTACATTTACTGAAGATATCTCAGAAAACGTGCTGCCTGCTGACAATCTCTCAAGCTCAGGACGAACCCACGTAATGTACTGATACATGTAATCAGCCAGAGTGCCGTCTTTGCATCGTAAAGACTGGAAACCTTGATTAGTAGCCATAGGAACAGTGTTAATCGCTACATATCCAATACTAGCTCGACTCGTCATTAGCAGCGTGCCAGGTGGATGTAACTTTGCAGAACTTTTATCTAAGCCAAGCTGAGTAAGGCCTTCTTTAGTTTTAGAAATATACTTTGAAGCCAAGGAAGTAACTTCGGTTGGTGACACCCATGGTATCTGCCCGCCCCAGTACTCATGAACAGCTCTGTCGGGGGTTCCACCACCTACAATGTCGCAAAACCTAACAAGCTCATCGGTTATCCACTCTGTAGGCACTGGACTACTCATATCCCAGCTCCTGCAGATAGCCTTTCATCACCTGCTCAGCCTCAGCTACTTCTGCATCCAGTTCTTTTAGCGATACGCGGTACTTATCCCACCAGCGTTCTAGCTGTTCGATAACGGCGCTGAGTTCGTAGTCGTGGATTGCCGCGTCGCTACGCTCCTCGCAATGACGGGCTGAGGTGTTTTGCGCTTCGTGATGACGGGTAACGATGTCGCGAATCTTTTCTTTGCTGTCGATTTCAGGCTTAAAGTCGTAGTAGTGGATTGCCACGTCGCTACGCTCCTCGCAATGACGAGGTGTGTCGCTGTGCTCCTCGCCATGGCGGGGAATAAACACGGTGTTTACATCAAAGTCTTGCAGTATTTCCTCGCGGATATACTCGCTTTCCACTTCACGTACAGGAATGCCGCCGTGCAAAATAGCACGCACATCAAACATTTCTGGCGGTGGGCTGGTGTCAGCGTAGCGGCGGATATTGAGGTTGTAGTCGTTCTCAGCAATCTCGGCCAAGGTGAACACTTTCGAGTAGCGTCGGACTTCCGCAAAGTCCTCAAAGGTCTGCACAATTTTTTCAATATCTTGCGGGCGCAGGCTGTTCTGGTTTTTACCTTCTTGGTATTCCAGCTCGCTGTTAATAAACAGCACGCGGCCTTTGCGTTCGGCGGGTTTGTTTTTGTTAATAATCAACAAACAAGCGGGAATGCCGGTGCCGTAGAACAGCCCAGCCGGTAGACCAATCACTGCCTCTAACAAATCATCCTCAAGCATGCCTTGGCGAATAGCTTTTTCACTGGAACCACGGAACAGCACACCATGCGGCATTACAACTCCAGCCATGCCTTCAGCATTGAGGCTGGCGATCATGTGCTGCACAAAAGCTAAGTCGCCAGAATCTTTCGGTGGTGTGCCGTAGGGGAAGCGACCATAAGGATCAGCATCGGCTTCTTCTTTGCCCCACTTCTTTAAGCTAAACGGCGGGTTGGCAATCACCCGGTCAAAGGTCATCAGCTCACCGCCTTGGGTGTGCTGCGGAGTGCCCAAGGTATCGCCTTTGCGAATGTCCGCGCTGTAGACACCGTGCAAGAACATATTCATCTTGCAGATGGCCCAGGTATTAAGGTTCATCTCTTGGCCGAACAAAGACAGGTTGGATGGGTTTTCGCCGTGGCGTTCCAAGTAGTTACGGGTTTGCACCAACATACCGCCAGAACCCACGGTCGGGTCATAGATGCGCATGCCGGGTTGTGGTTTAAGCAAGGTGACTAATAGCTCGACCACTTCCGATGGCGTATAGAACTCACCGCCTTTTTTACCGGCGCTGTCGGCAAACATCTTAATCAGGTATTCGTAAGCGGTGCCTAATAAATCAGGGCGCTCAAAGTCTTTATTGCGCAGACGGTGGCGGCTGAAGTGGCTGAGCAAATCCCGCAGCTTTTTATCCGACAGTTTGTTTTTGATATTGAAGTCAATGGACACCAACACGCCTTCCAGCGAGGCGTTGTGCTCTTCAATGGCTTCCATGGCTTTGTTCAGCTCTGCGCCGATGTCGTGTTTAAGGTCTTTAATCGCATCCCAGCGCGCAATCGGCGGGATATAAAACGTGGTGTCGTATTCGTCTTCATCATCAGCCAGCTCAAGCGCTTGCGCTTCA
>DATERP010000099.1:0-2058 GCA_035271385.1 Thiopseudomonas sp.
GTTGTGGCTGCCAGTGACCATGACGCCGGTGGTGGCCGCTAAAACGTTAGTAGCAAAATACAGCACCGGTGTTGGCACCATGCCTAAATCTGTGACATTGCAACCACTCTCACGCAAACCTAGAACCAGTGCTTGCACCATTGCTGGGCCTGATAAGCGTCCGTCACGACCCACCACCACGTTGTGCTCGCCTTTAGCGATGCTTTCAGCACCGACTGCGCGGCCAATCCAATACGCGGTATTGGTGGTTAAGGTGTGCTCGATAATGCCGCGAATATCATAAGCGCGAAAAATACCTGCAGGTACATCCTGTGCGGTGCTGGTGCAAGGGGCTGCATTAAATGTTGGAGTGGTCAAAATATCAGTTCCTTGGTTCAGTGAAGAGAGGTGATGCAATGTCAATCCGTTTTATTGCTTGCCGGTGTGACCAAAGCCACCTTGGGCGCGCTCGCTTTCAATAAAGCTGTCGGTGATCTCCAACTGTGCCTGAATCACCGGCACCAAGACTAATTGCGCAATACGATCGCCTGGTGCGATAGTGAAGCTGCTGTTGCCACGGTTCCAGCAGGAAACTTGCAGCTGACCTTGGTAATCAGAATCGATTAAACCGACTAGGTTGCCGAGAACAATACCGTGTTTATGGCCTAAGCCCGAGCGCGGTAAAATCATTGCAGCAACGCCAGTGTCTTCAATATAAATAGCTAAGCCAGTGGGAATGAGCACGGTTTGACCTGGCTCAATCTCTAGGTTTTCAGTCAGCATTGCGCGTAAATCAAGACCCGCAGAGCCGGCTGTGGCGTACTCGGGCAAGGGAAACTCTGTGCCAAGGCGAGAGTCGAGGATTTGAGCTTGAATGCGGCGCATAGTTAAACCTTGTTGGAATGAGTGGTAATAAAATCAATCAGCTGACGAGCAATTTTACTTTTGCTGGTCTGCGCAAATGAGGTTTGCTGCTGTTGGCGATCAATCACGGTGAGAGCGTTGTCATCACTGTTAAAGCCAATTTGCGTGTTGGACACATCATTGGCGACGATGAGATCCAGATTTTTATCGCGTAACTTACCCGCGGCATAATCGAGTAGGTTTTGTGTTTCTGCAGCAAAACCCACGCTAAAGGGGCGATCAGCACGGTTAGCAATGGTGGCAAGAATATCGGGATTACGGATCATCTTGAGTGTCATGCCATCGACGCTGTTGGGATCTTTCTTCAGTTTATGTTCAGCGCTGGCCTCAGGGCGGTAATCAGCGACCGCCGCTGCGGCAATCAAAATATCGCAGGGCATGGCTGCTTCACAGGCGGCCAACATATCGCGAGCGCTGTTGATATTGACGCGCTGAACGCGATCCGGTGTAGGCAAATGCACTGGGCCACTGATCAAGGTGACGCGTGCACCGGCTTCTGCAGCGGCTTCGGCGAGGCTAAAGCCCATCTTGCCGGAGCTGTGATTGGTGATATAGCGCACTGGGTCAATATCTTCACGTGTGGGACCGGCAGTGATCACCACGTGTTTACCGGTTAAAGCTTTATGGGCGAATAAGTCCGCAGCGTTTTGCGCCAATAGCTCAGGCTCCAACATGCGACCTAAACCGATATCGCCGCAGGCTTGTATACCGCTGCCAGGACCCAGCAATTTAAAACCGCGTTGGGCAAGTATTTCAGCGTTAGCTTGAGTGGCTGGATCGGCCCACATGGCTTGATTCATGGCGGGCGCTAAAGCAATAGGAGCGTCAGTCGCCAAGACCAAGGTGGTTAGTAAGTCATTGGCTGAGCCTTGTACCAAACGCGACATTAAGTCTGCGGTGCAGGGCGCAATCAGTACTAAATCAGCCCAGCGCGCCAACTCAATATGACCCATGCCGGCTTCGGCGTCTGGATCGAGCAAGTCGGTGTGCACAGGATTGCCGGATAAGGCTTGTAAGGTCAGTGGGGTGATAAATTCACGTGCACCACGGGTCATCACCACATGCACATCGGCACCTAAATCACGTAAACGGCGAACCAGTTCTGCGCTTTTATAGGCAGCAATCCCGCCACCAATGCCAACAATAATGCGTTTT
>DATERP010000100.1:0-2025 GCA_035271385.1 Thiopseudomonas sp.
ACTCATGATTATTCGTCTCCATTATTGAGCTGACGGTTGATTCGTGATTCGCTCCATTGCTTCAGCAAGAGCATAAACAACGCCAAAATTAACAGCAGGCTGGCCACACTAAAGGCCGCAACGTGGTTGTATTCGTTATAAAGAATTTCTACATGCAGTGGCAGGGTGTTGGTAAAACCCCGGATATGCCCAGACACCACCGAGACCGCACCAAACTCACCCATGGCACGCGCTGTACAGAGCACCACGCCGTACATCAGGCCCCATTTGATGTTGGGCACAGTCACATGCCAAAACATCTGCCAACCACTGGCACCGAGTAAGCGTGCTGCTTCTTCTTCCTGAGTGCCTTGTTGTTGCATCAATGGAATCAGCTCGCGGGCGACAAAGGGCACAGTGACAAACAGCGTGGCTAAGACAATGCCCGGTACCGCAAAGATGATTTGAATATCATGCTCAATCAGCCACTCACCAAAGAAACCCTGCGCACCAAACAGCAGCACATACACAAGACCGGCAATAATAGGTGAGACTGAGAATGGCAGATCAATCAAAGTGATCAGCACGCTTTTACCGTAAAAGTCATGCTTACTCACACACCAAGCCGCCGCGACACCAAAGACTAAGTTTAAGGGCACCGAAATACCCACTGCCAGCAAGGTCAGCTTCAGCGCAGAAATCGCATCGGGCTCGAGCATTGAGTCAAAGAAATGACCAACACCCATTTTCAAAGCTTCAATCAGGACGATGGTCAGGGGTAATACAAGAAAAATAACAAACATCGCCCAAGCCGCAATGATCAGCGCTAAGCGTGATGCGCTAGGGGCGTTGCGTGAGTTCTGTTGTGGACTGGTGGTCGACATATCTATTCCTTAGCCTTTAGCAACGTAGCGTTGAAGAAGGTTGATCAGTAGCAATAATACAAAAGACACAATCAGCATCATCACGCCAATCGCGGTAGCACCGATATAGTCGTATTGATCAAGCTTCACCATAATCAGTAGCGGTAAAATTTCTGTTTTACCGGGCATATTGCCGGCAATAAAGATGACTGAACCGTATTCACCGACACCGCGAGCAAAAGCCAAAGCAAAGCCGGTGAGCCAAGCAGGTAATAACGCTGGCAGTAAAATATGGCGAAACACCTGCAAGCGACGTGCACCTAAGCACGCGGCTGCTTCTTCCAGTTCGCGCGGTATATCGGCCAGTACGGGCTGAATGGTGCGCACCACAAAGGGTAAGGTGACAAAGGTCAGCGCTAAGGTAATCCCCAGGGGGGTATAAGAAATGGCAATACCCAAATCTGCCGCAAAGCGTCCAATAAAGCCATTTGGCGCATAGAGTGCAGTCAAGGCAATACCTGCTACCGCTGTTGGCAGCGCAAAGGGCAGGTCGATCATGGCATCAATCACCTTGCGTCCCGGAAAGCGGTAACGCACCAGTACCCAAGCAAACAGCGTACCGATCACACCATTGAGTAGAGCCGCAATAAAGGCTGTACCAAAACTGAGCTTGAGTGCCGCGATCACCCGCGGTGCGCTGACAATGGTGTAGAACTCATCCCAGGTCAGCTGCGCAGCATAAATAAACATGCCAGCCAGTGGGATAAAGATCACTAAGCTGAGGTAGACCAAGGTGTAGCCCAGCGTGAGGCCAAAACCTGGAATGACTGGGGAGGTGCGTCGTGACATAGTGACTCGCCTTATACGTGTTTAAAAAAACAGCCCATGACTCGACATGGGCTGTTGTGACATGAGTGCATTACTGTTCTTGGTAAATCTGATCGAACACGCCGCCATCATTAAAGAACTGCGCTTGTGCCTGCTGCCAGCCACCAAAAAAATCGTCAATAGTGACCAGTGTTAGTGTGGCAAATTGGTCGGTAAACTCTTCAGCAATCGCCGTATTACGCGGACGGTAAAAGTGCTTAGCGGCAATACGTTGACCGACATCGCTGTATAAATATTCAAGATAAGCTTCGGCGGCTGCGCGGGTGCCTTTGCGATCGACGTTGCGATCAACCAC
>DATERP010000101.1:0-3616 GCA_035271385.1 Thiopseudomonas sp.
TATTCTTCGAGATTTTTGCGGCCGTAGGTGGTGGTGTGGTGATTGGCCTGATGACCTTTGGTTTCTTTGGCCGTATGGCTGGTTTAGTGATGGGCATGATTGCCGCACTGGTCTTAGTCTTCTTTACGGTTGGCTTTTTACGTGAATATACGGTGTTGTTAAGCTCATTAACCGCTTATGGAGCCAGTACCATTATCTGTACGTTGATGACCTTACGCAGTAAAGCGCCAGACTTTGACTTCGACAGTATTGATAAGAGCGTGATTGCATTTCATAAAGAAGCACAAGCTTAAGGAGTATTAAAATGTCTATATTTGGATTGACTGTGTATGTACTGATTTGGCCCGTGCTATCCAGCTTGGTGCTGATAACGTTGTGCACGGCTTTAGTGTTTGATATACGCAAAGCTAAGAAGGACGGTAAATCGTTGGTCTAAGAGGCGCTAGCAGGCTTTATGTTAGCTTTATAGCCTGCTGTGTAGATTGATCGATGACCCAATAAAAAACCCGCTCATCATATTATTGGTGAAGCGGGTTTTTTGTGCGTATTACTTGGCTTGAATTTGAACCCTTGGAAAATGTGTCACCGTATGCGTCACCAAGTCAGGTTTTTTCAGTTTTTAAGGCTAAGACTTGAAGTAACGTTACAAGCCGGGACCCCTTGTGGGGCGTGGCTTTTAAGATGGTGGGCCCACACGGACTTGAACCGTGGACCAAGGGATTATGAGAGCTTTTTTATCTAGTTTCAGCATGTTGCATTAAAATGCACGAATAATGTAAAGCCTTGATTTTAAAGGCTTGTAGAGCGCTTTATTGTTCTGTTGTGTTTCACGATGTAGTATTGAACCTCGCTCCAATGTGTCACCCAATGTGTCACCCCTTCACGGATAGCGCAGGTTAAGCATGTCAAAAATCAACGACCAGAAAATCAAAGGTATGGCACCAGGTGGGCAAGTCACCGAGTCATTGACCGGCCGCAATGCCGGCACCATTGTCATTCGTAAAAAATCAGATACTTCTGCACCCTTGGCATACTTCCGCTATTTTTTTGAAGGTAAGCGCCAATTCTTATCAATTGGCAGTTACAAGGTATCAGCTAAAAGCGCTGGCCTTAGTCTTGCCGATATCAGGTCAGCAGCACTCAATTTTTCCTCAATGCTCGCCGAGCATCCAGATTTAAAAGGTTACTTAGAAAAAAAGCGTGATAACGATGCAGCTGAGCAAGTGGAGCGTGAAAGATTAAGCTTGGTTGAATTATCTAAAGGCACATTCAGGCAGTTGTTTTTGTCTTACATTGCCGACCGTGCCGCAGCTGGTGTGCGCCCCGACCAAGTTCGTGACTTAACCAACATCATGAAAAAGAATATCGACCCATTTGTTGAGCTGGCAAATATGCGTGCGCGAGATATTCAGCCGGCGCATATTAATCAGATCCTTAGCAAAATGGTGGAGCGTGGCGTACTACGTCAGACCGCTAAGGTGCGTAGCTTTCTGATGGCCGCATTCAACTACGGTATGCAGAAAGATAACCAGATAGGCAGTGCTGAGCCTGTTACATTTGATATTCAGGCCAACCCAGTCACACCGGTTACGTTTAACGCTGAGCATAAGCGCATCATTAACAAGGCTGGCACAAGGTCCCTAAGTGAGCCTGAGCTAAAGCAGTTTTATAACACGATCGACCAAGGTGTTGAGGGTGTTAGCTTTATCATGGCTCAGTTGTTCAAAATGGTTATTGCTACAGGTGGCCAGCGTATAGAGCAGCTTTCACGTGAGCCATGGAGCAGTTATTCAGATGATTGCATAAGACTGATTGACTCCAAAGGACGCGGCGCAGTGGAGCGGGTGCATTATGTGCCGCTTACTGGTCGCAGCACAGCCATATTGCACGCTGCTGCTGATGTGACGGCCAATCACTCGCACCCCTTTAGCCGCTTAAAAGACAATCACTTTCACGTCAGCGCATTCTCGTGGGCTGTAAAGAAGTGGCTTAAAAGTGAGCACGCCTTTATTGATGGCCAGCCAGTTGAGGCATTCACCCCGCGCGATCTACGCCGAACCATGGCGCAGCTGATGCAGCGTCACGGCATCGGTAACGAGGCATCGGACGAATTACAGAGCCACGGAATGAATGGCTTGGTTGCGCGTCACTATCGCAACAATCCAGAGGCAAGCATACCAAGCAAAGCTAAAACCTTAGCGGCATTAGAGCGAGTTTTGGAGCGTGTGATTGATGGCAAAGAGGCAGAGATTAGCAATGTTGTGCAGATGCGCGGTAAAAAATAGAGCGAGATGGAATGTATTTCAAATACTGCCTAGCCGTTGTGCTGTGAGGGTTGCAGGCGTTTTTTGAATTATTAGAAATGAATAACGCTTACAGATGTCTTGCGGCAAAGTGCTATGCCGCTTATATTGCAGGGCGTACAGCGTGAAACCTGTATCAATGTACAGCTACAAAATGAAACACCCCGCAAGCGCCAACTTGCAGGGTGCTTTAATAAGCCGGACTGTTGAAGCAGTCCAAACTTTAACGGCGCATAGACGATGCCTACAAACCGAGCCTACAAATCGAGTATACACATCGTCACGGTGTCGCGTCACGCAAATAGTATTTGTTGATACTTTTGCAGGAACTGGACACTTGCGCATATTGGAATCATTCAATATGACTCAGAATGTAACAGCTGCACCGATTCAACATCCTTCAACATTAAAAACCTTTAAATCAAAGTACGGACGCTATAAAGATTTGTGTGAGGCTTTAGCTATTTCACGCACAACCTTGTGGCGCTGGATTGATGAGCCTGGCTTCCCTAAGCCAGTCAAGCGGGGCAATACAGTGCTGTTTGATGTGGCAGCAGTCGAAGCATGGTTAGAGGGCCCCAGCGTATGAATATGGTCCTTAATATCATGCAACCTATTGCAACACTCAAATGCTTTGATTATAGTGTTGCCGTTGCTGCAAATTCAGCAACCGGGTGTGCAAGCCCGGATCACAAAGGCGCACAGCGCCGCGTAAGCGGTTTTTTTGTGCCCACTTTATGGTGGGCTGTGCGTGGGAGACCTTTTGGTCTGCCGGTTCCCTTTGTACCGGTCTTGCACACCTGCGCACAGTTCGCCACCCATCATGTGCAAGTGATCTGGCGAACTCCAAAAATACAAAGGAGTTCCACAATGAAAACGCTTACCCTTCCTATTGCCGCCAAAATTAAGCGCGGACGTATCGCAGCCCACAAGAAAATGGCTTATGCAGCTCTACATGCAGATTCAAGCCTGAAAACCCGCCTGACCCGTTACAACGACCACATGGGCAAAGCCCGTGCTATCGCAGGTGGTGCGTTATGAAAACATTAAATTTTAACGGCCTACCCGAAACTGTTTTAAGCGTTTCCGCTCATGCTGAAGCTGGCGTGCCCGTGGATGAAATTGATTGTGCCATTGGTCGCGCTGATGCCGTTATCACTATGGTCATGATTGCGCTAGGCACCGAAGATGGACGGCCAGCAGATCACGTGCTTGCGGAAGCGCTTTGGTGTGCCCAAGGGCAGCTGGCGCTTATCAAGCAGTTGACTTACCACGCAGACGCAACCACAACGCCCAAGCGTAGCAAGCAAGCC
>DATERP010000102.1:0-17389 GCA_035271385.1 Thiopseudomonas sp.
CTGGTCTGAATTGCGTGCGCGCTGCATGCCGCAGACAAAAAATGCCACGCCGCCGCTGGATGCTCAGCAAGTGTTGTTTATGTTGCTGGGCCGCTTGGCTAAAAGTACTGGTCGTGTGACGCCCGAGCATATTCAGGCTGCACGCTTGGAAATGCAGCGTTTAAAATTGTCAGGTGCTGTACAAAAAGCTGCGATAGCTGCTTTCTCACAAGGTAAAGATTGCCAGTTGAGTCATCTACGTACTGGTTTGCGCGCGCACTATACAAGTACGGCTCAGGTTGAGCGCTTGTTATTAGCCGGCTGGCGCATGGCTTTAGCTCAAGGTTTGGCTACCGCCAAACAGCGCAAGATTTTACAGCAGTGTGCCACTTGGCTTGATTGTTCACCTGAAACCTTTGCCAGCATTGAAGTGCAGTCGATGCGTGGGCGGGCTGCATCTAAGCCTGCGAGTAGCGAGTTGGCTGCGGCATTTACTTTGCTCGGTTTAAGTCGTTCGGCCTCGTTAGCTCAGGTGAAAAAAACGTATCGTCGCCAAGTTAGTCAGCATCACCCTGATAAATTAATTGGTGCGGGTGCACCACCTGCGCAAGTGCGGGCAGCCACGGAAAGAACGCGCGCTTTGCATGATGCTTATGCCGTGATTCGCAAGCATTTACAAAGTTGATCTAGTGGCTATGAAGGTTGTGTGTAAGCGTATAGATCAAGATGTGGGTTCTAGCTATGCCAGTTATCCGGCTGCGCGAAAGCTCTCGAGTTTTAGTGCCGCGAGGATATCAATCGTTTAATTGATATAGGGCATCAGTGCAGCGCTATTGGTACTTACTGTTCAGCGGGCTTGTTGAGCCAGCCTTTCACTCTGCGCAATAAATACTCTTGCTCCAAAGCTTGTATAGCTGTGCCGGTGGTTAAGCTAATTTGCCGATAATTTTTACGAGCCGCACGGCGACTGGCGGCAAGGCGTTGCTGCGCCGCATGCTGGGCAATAGGATCGTTTTTATAATAGAAGTCGGCAATGGGCTGTTGGCTGGCTGTAATTAAATCTATATAGGATGTATTGAGTAATACGCTGCTACGTGGTGATATTAAAACGCGCCGTAGCGGTACGCTGGTACCCGCCTGACCTTGATAATTAAGCACCCAGTGGGCACCTTCGTGATGGCCTAATAGAACAACTTCGGTAGCGTTTAGCGTTTGCGCATAAGCGATAGCGGCATCAATAAAATTGTCGATGCGTTCTGGGTAGGCTGGAATCACAATGGCTTCGGGTGTGGCCGGTTCTGGCTCAGGTTCTGTGTTTTCCATTGGCGCTGCAGGGGCAAGCTCTTCGCTGGTGACTTCATCTTCTGCTTCTGTCTCAACGGCTTCTTCAGGCTCTAATTCTGTATTTTCTTCTGCTGTAGATACAGGCTCAGGCGGCAAGACTGGAATTTGTTCGGCCACATGATCAGCAGTCACCTTATGTGGGCTGGGCGTGTCGATGGGTAATTCTGGCAGGTTGAGACTCAGCGTATGCCAGCCAGCATCAGGTAATTTGCGGCGTAAGGTGCCAATAGCCACCGGCCAATCAAAGCTTTCTTCTGCACCGGGTAATAAAATCACCATGCCACGCGGCTCGGCGACATTAGCGGGTAAAAATAATGCCGAGAAATGTTCAACTGCGGTGGTGAGATCAACGAGTTGTTTAGCATCAGCGCTGAGTTGGATAGCTTGCGCTGCGAGAACATTACGACCCAAAATCGGACTGCGCACCACAGGTGGCGCTGGCGCAATAGATTCAAGAGCAGCATCAGGAGTTTTATCTGCGGCGCTACTGGTAATGCAATACAAGCCCACAGATAAGGTCAGGCAAATACGGTATAAAGCAGACATGGCGCTCTCCAGTGACAGCACGGAGCAAATACCGTGCGCGCGTGCTTAATTAGCGTGCTGAGGGAGTGTAAGTCTCGCTGTTGAGTTCAAGCAAGTAACTGCGGAAAATTTGCGCGAGGACTTGGTTGCTAATATCAAGCTCATTGCGCTGCATTTGTAGAGCCACTTGGTCGGCGCTATCGAGAGCTTCGTCAGAGCCATTAATAGCTGACATTTTTAATACTATATACGCTTGAATGGTATTGGCGGGTACGCCTTCACCACGATAAAACATCGTACCTAAGCGCAGTTGAGCTAGTGCATGCCCTTGGACTGAGGCTTGTTCAAACCATTTTAGAGCTTGCTGATAATCGCGCGGAGTGTATTGACCGTGATACCAGTATTCGCCAAGAGTGAACTGTGCGTCGGCATAACCGAGTTGAGCAAAGGTTAGGCATTCTTCGTAACCCAGCTTAGGGTTTTCAGTCATACGTTCTAAAGAGCACTGATGTGTTGCCGGAATCAGCAGGGAATCATCGTCTGCGTACGCAAAAAAAGTGGACAAGCATAAGCCGAGGGATAGCATAAAACGGCCAAAACGAATCATTACAGTTATCGAGCTCCGTACACGAAAATAAAACGACTACACAATCGCGCTAGTGCGTAACCACACATATTATGCGGCATATACTTGGCTAAAGACCACCGCTAAGCAAGCAACTCCTATGTTTAATATCAATGTTTGAGCAGATGTCACGGGTTTGCCTGCGGATTCGCTTACAGCATCGCACAGCAGAACAGGTTAAACTGAGCAGCTTTGCTACCTTATATAGAGAATTGCCCTATGGCTCTGCAAGCCACGCCTTATAAAGTTGAACTGAATCTGACTGATATGGACCGCAATGTGTATGACAGTGTGCGTTTCAGTATGGCGCGTCACCCCTCCGAAACGGGGGAGCGTTTGCTGGCGCGTTTGTTATCACGTGCTTTATGGCACAGTGAGCAGGTTGAGTTTGGCCGTGGTTTATCCAATGTCGATGAGCCAGCAGTGTGGGAAAAAAGCCTTGATGGCCGTATTTTGCATTGGATTGAAGTAGGACAACCGACCGCAGAGCGCATGACTTGGTGCTCGCGCCGCGGTGAGCGTCTGACCGTTTTAGCCTATGGTAGTTTGCGCACTTGGGTGATGAAAGAGTTGGATCAGGTGCGCAACTTGAAAAACTTGAACGTCCTCGCAATCAGCCAAGAGTCACTGACTAATCTAGCCGAAGATTTACCGCGTACCATCAACTGGAGCGTGATGATCAGCGACGGCGATGTATTTATCACCGATGAGCGCGGCCAGCATACCCTTGAATTAGAATGGTTACACGGCGAGCGCTGATAGCTTGCATGACTTGGCTGTTGTCCTGCTGTGTTTTCGTTGATGTAAAAAAGAGTAAATAATCTGCTATGCGTATTGAACAACGACCCTTACCGGCTGTACTGCCTGATTTAGGTGATATTCCGCCCTTATTGACACGTATTTATGCCGCGCGCGGGGTGGAAACAGCCACTGAATTGGAAAAAGGCTTGGCTCGTTTACTGCCAGTCAATTTGCTTAAAGGTATGGATACGGCCGTTGCTTTGCTGGCGCAGGCCTTGCAGCAAGGTCAGCGCATATTAATTGTTGGTGACTTTGATGCCGATGGTGCCACGGCCAGTTGTGTCGGTATGTTGGGTTTAAAAATGCTCGGCGCTGCGCATGTGGATTATTTAGTCCCCAATCGCTTTGATTACGGCTATGGCCTGACTCCGGAAATTGTGGCCGTGGCACTGCAGCGACAGCCTGATGTGTTAATCACTGTGGATAATGGTATTTCCAGCATCGATGGTGTCGCTGCCGCACAAGCCGCCGGTTTAACAGTCATTGTCACTGACCACCACTTGCCCGGTGTGGAGTTGCCGGCTGCGGATGCCATTGTGAACCCCAATCAGCCCGGTTGTGAGTTTCCCAGTAAAGCTTTAGCCGGTGTCGGCGTGATGTTTTATGTGTTGCTGGGTTTGCGCGCACATTTACGCAGCATCGATTGGTTTACCCAGCAGAATATTCCTGAACCTAATTTAGCTGAGTTACTCGATTTAGTAGCCTTAGGCAGCGTGGCTGATGTGGTGCCCTTGGATGCTAATAACCGCATTTTGGTGCACCAAGGTTTAGCGCGTATTCGCGCCGGGCGTTCGCGTCCGGGTTTGCGCGCTATCTTAGAGGTTGCGCGGCGTGATTACCGCCGTTTGGTCTCCACTGACTTAGGATTTATTGTCGGTCCACGTTTAAATGCCGCTGGACGCTTAGATGACATCAGTCTCGGTATCGAATGCTTACTCTGTGAAGACTATGACGGTGCTTTGCAGCGTGCGCAGCAGTTGGACCAACTCAATCAAGACCGCAAGCAGATTGAACAAGGTATGCAGCGCGAAGCGCTCGTGCAACTCAAAGACTTACCGCTGGATAACTTACCCTTTGGTTTGTGCTTATTTGAGCCCGAGTGGCACCAAGGTGTGATTGGCATTCTCGCTTCACGCATGAAAGAGCGTTACCACCGCCCCGTCATTGCTTTTGCTGATGCGGATAACGGTGAGCTCAAAGGCTCGGCCCGCTCGATTCCAGGTTTGCATATTCGTGATGCTTTAGATGCGGTGGCCGCGCGCTTTCCGGAGTTAATCAGCAAGTTTGGTGGCCATGCGATGGCGGCAGGCTTAACCATTAAACAAGAGCATTATGAAGCCTTCGCCAAAGCCTTTGATGCTGAAGTGCGTCGCCAACTCACCGCGGATGATTTAACCGGCCGTATTTATTCCGATGGCAGCCTAGGTCCTGATGAGTTTGATATGCAGTTGGCACAACAACTGCGCCATGCCGGGCCTTGGGGGCAGCGTTTTCCTGAGCCGCTGTTTCATGGCGACTTTAAAGTGCTCAGCCAGCGTTTAGTTGGCGAAAAGCACCTCAAGCTGGTATTGCAAAGCAGCAAAAATGCACCCGCCGTGGATGCTATTGCCTTTAATGTTGATTTAGACACTTGGCCCAATCCCAATATCCTCGATGCGCAAGTGGCCTACACCTTGGATATCAATGAGTTTCGCGGTAATGAAAGCTTACAGCTGATTGTTTCTAACATTATGCCGGGCTAAAAATTGTACTGACTGGCGCTGCGCTGCGCGCACAGTCAGTGCTTATTCAGGTACAATTGATTTTTTTTACACGTCCAATCAAGCGAGAACTGTCTGTTATGGAAGTTAATCCAATTCATCTAGCCATCAATGACTTAGCTGAGCGCACGCACGTCATTCGGGGGTATCTTTGACTACGCTACTAAGCGTGATCGTCTAACCGAAGTTGAACGTGAACTGGAAGATCCTAATGTATGGAATAATCCAGAAATTGCGCAAAATTTAGGCCGCGAGCGTTCGTTATTAGCGCAAGTGGTTGAGACGCTGGATAACCTTGAAGCCGGTGTGGCTGACTCAAAAGAACTTCTGGAAATGGCCGTCGAAGAAAAAGACGAAGAAGCTGTTGAAGAAGTTCGTGCAGAAGTCGCGCGCTTAGGTGAGGCCTTGGGCAAGCTTGAGTTTCGTCGCATGTTCAGTGGCGAAATGGACCCCAATAATGCGTACTTGGATATTCAGGCCGGCTCTGGCGGTACTGAAGCGCAAGACTGGGCCAATATTTTACTGCGTATGTACTTGCGTTGGGCAGACCATAACGGCTTTGAAGCAACGATTATGGAGTTATCAGCCGGTGATGTCGCTGGTATCAAGGGGGCGACTTTACATATCAAGGGTGAATACGCCTTTGGTTGGTTACGCACTGAGACCGGTGTACACCGCTTAGTACGTAAAAGTCCGTTTGACTCAGGTAATCGCCGCCACACCTCATTTACTGCAGTGTTTGTCTCGCCAGAGATTGATGACAATATTGAAATTGATATCAATCCAGCAGATTTACGCACTGACACCTACCGCTCATCCGGTGCCGGTGGTCAGCACGTTAACACCACTGACTCGGCGGTACGTATTACCCATATCCCGACCAATACGGTGGTGAGTTGTCAGAACGAGCGTTCACAGCACGCTAACCGCGATACGGCGATGAAAATGCTGCGTGCTCGCTTGTACGAACTGGAATTGCAAAAACGTACCGATGCGTCGCAAGCCGTTGAAGATACTAAGTCGGATATTGGTTGGGGTCATCAGATTCGTTCTTATGTGCTCGATCAGTCACGCATTAAAGACTTACGCACCAACGTTGAAAAAAGTAACTGCGATGCAGTGCTCGATGGCGACATCAATGACTTTTTAGAAGCAAGCCTTAAGCAAGGACTTTGATCAGTGCTGGCAGGTGCCTCATCTGCCAAGCCTGTAATCAGCACAACTTATAGTGCCTATCATCGCTCTAGCAGCGACCTGAATACATTTAGTGGATACCGATCATGAGCGAACAATTGCCAACTCAGCATGAATTGCAAGAAGAAGAAAATAAACTCATCGCCTTACGTAAAGAGAAGTTGGCCGTTGAGCGTGCTAAGGGTAATGCCTTTCCGAATGATTTTCGTCGCGAGCATTATTGCGCTGATTTGCAAAAGCAGTATGTGGATGACACTAAAGAGCAGTTAGCCGCCGCAGCCATTCCTGTCAAAGTCGCCGGTCGCATTATGCTCAACCGTGGCGCTTTTATGGTGATCCAAGACATGACCGGTCGTTTGCAGGCCTATGTCGATCGCAAGGGTTTGAGCGAAGAAAAACTGGCAGAAATTAAAAGCTGGGACTTAGGCGATATCATTGCCATCGAAGGTCACTTGTCGCGTTCAGGCAAAGGTGATTTATATGTGCATATGGAGCAGGTGCGGTTACTGACTAAATCACTGCGTCCACTGCCAGATAAGCACCATGGTTTAGTTGATACTGAGCAGCGTTACCGTCAGCGTTATGTGGACTTGATCGTCAACGAAGATGTGCGCCATACTTTCCAAGTGCGCTCGAAAGTAATTTCCCATATTCGTAACTTTTTAACTGAGCGTAACTTCCTTGAAGTCGAAACGCCGATGTTGCAAACCATCCCAGGTGGTGCAGCAGCTAAGCCATTTGAAACTCACCACAATGCGTTAGATTTACCGATGTATTTGCGTATTGCACCTGAGTTGTACTTGAAGCGCTTAGTGGTTGGCGGTTTTGAGCGAGTGTTTGAAATCAACCGTAACTTCCGTAACGAAGGTGTATCAACGCGTCATAACCCTGAGTTTACGATGCTTGAGTTCTACCAGGCTTACGCAGATTACGAAGATAATATGGATCTGACTGAAGAGTTGTTCCGCGAGTTGGCGCAAGCGGTACTGGGAACTACTGATGTACCCTACCAAGGTAAAGTCTTCCACTTTGGTGAGCCATTCCAGCGTATTTCTTTGTTTGATTCAATCTTGAAATACAACCCAGAGATTACGGCTGCTGATCTTGAAGATATCGACACTGCGCGCGCTCTAGCTAAAAAGCACGGTGCTAAAGTAATGGGCTTTGAAGGTATTGGTAAGTTACAAACCATGATCTTTGAGGAAACGGTTGAGCATTTACTTGAGCAGCCGACTTTTATCACCCGTTACCCGTTCGAAGTATCACCGCTGGCGCGCCGCAATAATGAGGATCCAAATGTCACTGACCGTTTTGAGTTGTTTATTGGTGGTCGTGAAATCGCCAATGCTTACTCAGAGCTCAATGACGCTGAAGATCAGGCAGAGCGTTTCTTAGCGCAAGTGGCTGATAAAGATGCCGGTGATGACGAAGCGATGCATTACGATGCTGACTTTGTTCGCGCGCTAGAATACGGCATGCCACCGACGGCTGGCGAGGGTATTGGTATTGACCGTTTGGTGATGCTGCTAACCGACTCTGCTTCGATTCGTGATGTGATTTTATTCCCGCATATGCGCCCAGAGCACTAATCTGCTTAACTGCGCCCCTTAGCGCAGCTATTTTGCGTTCAGGGGCGATGCTTTCATTCTTCTTACAGTACACGCTAATGGAGTCAGTATGAGCGAACGTGATCTTCGACCCATGATTGCCGCAGGTATTGCGGGTATCCTCGGAACCATCGCCACATTAAGCTACTACGGTTATTTGCACATAGCTAAGCCAGATGACGCATTGTTGCTGGCGGAATACACCATGCTTAAAACTATTCCCGGCGAAGAGTATAAAGCCTCACTCAAACCTGCAGAGCAAATGGCGCAATGTATGGATGGCATTGTTGTGTTGTTTGATCTGAAGCAAAAAGGCTTAACAGGCGTTTTAGTTGATGATAAAAAGCGTGCTGTGCGTTGTGAGTTTTCTGCGCCATAAACGCTCTAGCTAAAGGGTTACACTGCTTTACTCAATCTCATCGACAACACTAAACTTGGCTTGCCAGATGTCTTATAACTGTGCAAGCTGAGGAGAACTTTAGTGGAGAACGAGTATGATCCCAATTGATTCACGTCTACGCGAACATGTTCATTTACTGGGTGAGCTACTAGGCTCAACTATGCGCGAACAGCGCGGAGAAGAGTTTTTAGAAAAAATTGAGCGTATCCGTAAAGGTGCAAAAGCGGCTCGTAGTGGTTCTGATGATGGTCGTCAGCAATTAACTGAGACGCTTAATCAGTTATCAGAAGATGAATTACTACCCGTCACCCGTGGTTTTAACCAATTCCTCAATTTAGCCAATATTGCCGACCAATATCACCTGATACGTCGTCGCCGTCATGATGAAGATCCTGCCTTTGAAGAACAAATGCTCGCCTCAGTGCTTGAGCGTCTACAAGTGGCTGGACACGATCCTAAAGATTTATCTCAAGTTGTCGCTGATCTAGATATTGAGTTGGTGCTGACTGCGCATCCAACTGAAGTCTCGCGTCGCACCTTAATTATGAAATACGATGTGATTGCCCAGCAACTTGCGGCACTTGATCACACCGATCTCACGGCTATTGAGCGTGAAAAAATTATTGCCAAATTACGCAGCTTGATTGCTGAGGTATGGCATACCACGGAAATTCGTAGCGAACAGCCGACTCCTGTGGATGAGGCGCGCTGGGGCTTTGCGGTCATTGAGCGCTCACTGTGGCAGGCGATTCCCAACGTTTTACGCCACGTAGATAAAACTCTCGAGGCTGCCGGCGGTGATAAATTACCTATTACTGCCACCCCGATTCGTTTTGCGACTTGGATGGGTGGTGATCGTGATGGTAATCCAAACGTCACCGCGCGCGTGACTAAAACGGTACTGTTATTAGCGCGCTGGATCGCTGCTGATTTGTTTTTACGCGATATATCACGCCTGACTGCTGAGTTGTCGATGCAAAAAGGCAGTCCAGAGCTGATGGCCTTGGTTGGTGATACCGATGAGCCGTACCGTGTCTTGATGAAACGAATTCGCGCGCGTTTACGTAAAACCCGTGCTCAGTTACAAGATACGATTTCCACGGGCGCACCTCTATCGGCTGATATTTTCCAGAGCACAGATGAATTGTTGCAGCCGTTACTCTTATGTCATCGTTCTTTGCATGAATGCGGCATGGGTTTAATTGCTGATGGTGATTTACTCGATACGATTCGCCGCACAACCACCTTTGGTTTGTCCTTGGTGCGCTTAGATATACGCCAAGATGCGGAGCGTCATACCAGTGCGCTCAATGAAATCACTCAATGGTTAGGATTGGGTGAGTATGAACAGTGGGATGAAGGGCAGCGTCAAGAGTTTTTACTCAGCGAGTTGCATAGCCGTCGTCCTTTATTATCGAGCTTTTTTACTGCCAGCGCTGAAACACAAGAAGTGTTGGACACCTGTAAAGTGGTTGCACAAACCCCAGCGGATGCTTTGGGTTCTTATGTGATTTCGATGGCCTCGGCACCTTCGGATGTATTGGCGGTGCAATTATTACTTAAAGAAGCAGGCCTCAGTCGAGCGATGCGTATTGCTCCATTGTTTGAAACCCAAGATGATTTGCATAATGCTGCGGGCGTGATCGATCAATTATTGAGCCTGGCAGATTACCGTAATGCTCTGGCTGGGCCGCAGGAGGTGATGATTGGCTATTCTGACTCCGCTAAAGATGCCGGAACCACAGCTGCAGCATGGTCACAATACCGTGCACAAGAAGAGTTGGTTGCGGTGTGTCAGAAGCAAGGTGTTGAGCTGATTTTATTCCATGGTCGTGGCGGTACGGTAGGTCGTGGCGGCGGACCTGCACATGAAGCAATTTTGTCCCAGCCGCCGGGTTCAGTCGCGGGCCGTTTTCGTACTACTGAGCAAGGTGAAGTGATTCGTTTTAAATACGGTTTACCTGCTGTTGCTGCGCAGAACCTCAATTTATATTTGGCCTCTGTACTGGAAGCTACCTTATTACCACCTCCTGCGCCTAAAGATGAGTGGCGTGCGGTGATGGAGCGTTTGGCTGCGGACGGTTTGGCTGCATACCGTAAAACAGTACGCGAAGATCCACTCTTTGTTGATTATTTCCGCCAAGCGACACCCGAGCAAGAGTTGGGTCGTTTGCCTTTAGGTAGTCGCCCAGCACGTCGTCGTAGTGGTGGCATTGAAAATCTACGCGCGATTCCATGGATTTTTGCTTGGACACAAACACGCATGATGTTACCAGCTTGGCTAGGCTGGGAAACTGCCTTACAAAATGCTATGGCGCGTAAAGAAGAGTCTGTGTTGGTAGAAATGCGCGATCAATGGCCGTTTTTTAGGGCTCGCATTGATATGTTAGAGATGGTGCTATTGAAAGCAGACTCTGGCATTGCACGTTTATACGATGAACGTTTAGTGGCAGATGAGCTGCGTGGTTTTGGTGAGCAGTTGTATCAGCACCTGAGCCAAGCCGTAGAACAAGTATTGCATTTAACTGGCGAGGCGCATTTGTTAGAGCGTCATCCACAGGTGCGTGCGTCAATTAGTGTGCGTGACACTTATCTTGATCCATTGCATTTGCTGCAGGTTGAATTATTAGCGCGATCAAGAGAGCAGGGTGAAGCGATTTGCCCGGCCATTGAGCAAGCTATGTTAGTTACTGTGGCAGGTATTGCGGCAGGATTACGTAATACAGGTTAAAGCTGACAACCCACCATCACACTGTTGTTGTGGTGGTGGGTCATATGCTGCGTTAAGGCTATGCGAGGGCCTCATCCGTGCTAATTAAAACGGTTTTAGAATCGCTAGCAGGACAATCACAATCAAAAATAAAACTGGCAGCTCATTAAACCAACGGTAAAAGACGTGACCTTTTTGGTTAGTGCCAGCAGCGAAGCGTCGATAAATCACACCCAAAGAAAAGTGATAGGCAATCAGCAAGACTAGCAGTGTCAGTTTAACGTGCATCCAGCCCATCTTGAGCAACGCTGGATTCATATATAGCATATAGAGTCCAAGACCTAGAGTTGCCACCAGTGATGGGTGCATAATTCCACGGTACAGCTTGCGCTCCATAATCACAAAGCGTTCTTGGCTGGTGGTGTCGTTACTCATCGCGTGATAGACAAATAAACGTGGCAAGTAAAATAAACCCGCAAACCAACAGACCACTGCGATAATATGGAAAGCTTTAATCCATAAATACGTCATAACCAGCTCCAATTAAGAAATAGTGTATATGTTAGTCCGCTGCTGCTGCAGTGTCATTAGCTAAGAGCTGGTTATAGAGTGGTAGATCAATTTACTTTTAGAGGGTGCATGCATGATCAAGGTAGCAATCGTCGGTGGTACAGGTTACACAGGGGTTGAGTTATTACGTTTACTCGCCTTACATCCGCATGCACAGGTTAAAGTCATAACTTCTCGCTCAGAAGAAGGCGTGCGGGTTGCTGATATGTACCCCAACTTACGTGAAAGCTACCCAAACTTAGCGTTCACTGTACCTGATGCAGACGCACTGACTTCTTGTGATGTGGTGTTTTTTGCCACTCCGCATGGTGTTGCGCACAGTTTAGCTGATGAGATTTTGCAAGCAGGCACGCGCGTCATCGATTTATCTGCAGATTTTCGTCTTGAAGATGCTGATGAGTGGGCGCAGTGGTACGGCCAGCCACATGGTGCACCACACTTATTAGCTGATGCTATATATGGTTTGCCCGAAGTGAATCGCGATAAAATTAAAGATGCACGCTTAATCGCGGTGCCAGGCTGTTATCCAACTGCGGTGCAATTGGGCTTGCTGCCATTGGTTGAAGCTGGGCTGGCGGATCCTAAGCAGATTATTGCTAGCTGCGCATCAGGTGTCAGCGGTGCAGGTCGCGGGGCAAAAGTTGGCTCACTATTTTGTGAGGCTGGCGAGAATATGATGGCCTATGGTGTAAAAGGTCACCGTCATTTGCCTGAAATTAAACAGGGGTTACGTCGTGCTGCAGGTCAGCCGGTTGAGTTAACCTTTGTTCCACATTTGGTGCCAATGATTCGTGGTATTCACGCCACTTTATACGCGACAGTTGTTGATCGTAGTGTTGATTTGCAGGAGCTGTTTGAGCAACGTTACCAAGATGAGCCTTTCGTTGACCTGTTGCCAGCGGGTGTATTCCCACAAACGCGTACCGTTAAGGGCGCGAATATGTGCCGTATTGCTGTGCAACGCCCACAAAACGGTGATGTGGTTGTGGTGATGTCAGCGATTGATAACTTGGTTAAAGGCGCATCTGGTCAAGCGGTGCAGAATATGAATATTATGTTTGGCTTAGATGAGAGCAGTGGTTTAACCGCTATCGCTTTAATTCCTTAAGCGTTGGTAATAGTTGACCATACTGGTAGGATAAGCAGATAATATTAACTACAGTTTTTACAGCGCGATGCTGGGAGAAAGTAAAATGAGTGTTGAATCCTTCGTCCCTGCCGCAATGCAGTTTACTCACGGTGCAGCAAAGAAAGTTAAATCTCTGGTGGAAGAAGAAGGTAATCCACGCTTAAAATTGCGTGTGTTTATCACTGGTGGCGGTTGTTCTGGCTTTCAGTATGGCTTTACTTTTGATGAAGATGTTGCTGAAGATGACACCATTATTGATCGTGAAGGCGTGAGTCTGATCATTGATCCTATGAGTTTTCAGTATTTGGTGGGTGCAGAAGTTGACTATACAGAAGGTTTGGAGGGTTCACGTTTTGTGATCAATAACCCTAATGCAACCACAACCTGTGGCTGTGGCTCATCCTTCTCTATCTAAGTGGCAGCTTCTTTATGCAGGGTAAATGGCGCCAAGTATGCGTAAGCCTTTGGCGCCAGTGACTGCAGGCCGATTTGCTGCAATGCCTTGAAGACAGCAATGTGCCAGCCAAGCAAATGCCATTGCTTCCATCCAATCTGCGCAAATGCCGATCGAGTCAGTGCTTGCAATGGTGCACTGAGGCAGCAAGCGCTCTAAGCGCTCTAGTAAGTTCTGATTGTGTGCACCACCACCACAGACCCAGATAGCCTTAGTTTGTGCTTGCGCAAACTGAATAGACTCAGCAATAGTGCGTGCTGTCAGTTCACATAAAGTTGCTTGCACATCTTGTTCGGCAATAGCACCATGCTGCGACAGTAAGCCCAGCAACCATTCTAAGTTGAATAGCTCACGACCTGTGCTTTTAGGACCCTGTGTGGCAAAAAATGGTTCTTGTAGCATGCTTGCTAGCAGTTGTTGATGGACCTCACCGCCTGCAGCCCAAGCACCATCTTGATCGAATGCCATGTTTTTCTGATGTTGAATCCAGGCATCCATTAAAACGTTACCAGGTCCACAATCAAAGCCGTAAGTGTCTTGCTCTTCGGCTAATAAAGTGACGTTACTAAAACCACCAATATTTAATACGGCGCAAGGTTTAGCGTGATTTTTAAATAGCATGTCATGAAACGCAGGTACTAATGGTGCACCTTGCCCGCCAGCGGCAACATCACGGCTACGAAAATCAGTCACGACACAGATACCAGTTAGCTCAGTTAGCAGTGCAGGGCTACCAATTTGTAGAGTAAAACCTTGAGTTGGCTCATGGCGAATGGTTTGGCCGTGACTGCCAATAGCGCGTATTTGTGTAGCTGAGGTGTTTGTATCTTGGAGTAGTTGGTGGACACCTTGTGCCGCCAGCTTGGCCCATTGTTGCTCTGCGAGAGCGGCGCGCTGAATTTCATCGGGACCGCTGCTGCATAAGGAGAGAAGATCGTTTTTAAGCTGTGCTGGCATTGGCAGGTATTGGCTAGCAATATGCCGACAACTGGAATCGATATCAACTAGGCTGATATCGATTCCATCTAGGCTGGTGCCTGACATAATGCCAATATAAAACATTATTGCTGTTCGTTTAGCGCGAGCTGAGTATTTTCTTGTGTATTTTTGTTGGTATCGAGTTTAGCCAGTAAAGGTTTGCTGAACTCCATAAAGCGCTTTTTCTCTGAAGCATGGATAGGATCAGAAATAGGTAACTTTTGGCTCAATGGATCTACGTGTACACCATTTACCTGAAACTCATAATGTAAATGTGGGCCTGTGGATAAGCCTGTTGTACCAATATAACCAATGACTTGACCTTGTTTGACGTTGCTACCTGCGCGTACACCTTTAGCAAAACCTTGCATATGAGCATAAAGGGTTTGATAGCGTTGGCCGTGCTTAATCACCACTGTATTACCGTAACCACCTTTACGGCCGGCTAGGGTTACACGACCGTCGCCAGCTGCTTTAATAGGTGTGCCACGTGGAGCGGCATAATCAACACCTTTGTGCGCGCGAATACGGTTTAGGATAGGGTGCTTACGACCGTTGGAGAAACGCGAACTAATGCGTGCAAAGTCAACTGGCGTACGAATAAACGCTTTGCGTAAACTCGAGCCATCTGCAGCATAGTAACTGGTGCTGCCTTGTTTGTCGGTATAACGAACAGCGGTATAGAGTTTGCCGCGATTGACAAAACGAGCAGCTAAAATATTACCTGTACCAATGGTTTCGCCATCTAGAGTTTTTTCTTCGTAAACCAATTCAAATTCATCGTTAACTCGTAAGTCTTGGGCGAAATCAATGTCGTAACCAAAAATATTTGCCATATCTAAAGCTAGGCCGTATGGAATGCCTGCTTTTCCGGTGGCTGAAAATAAAGAGCCTTCAATGACCCCTTGTGCATACTTCTCGCTCGTTTGAGTCGTAGCAACGTCCTTACGAAAAGAAAATTGATCTGTGTCCAGCTGCTTTTCTAGGTAAATTGTTTCTATAGCGCTGATTGGGCTGCTGACTGTTTGTAAGCCTTGATCCTCATCGAACTCAAAAGTGACTGTTTGACCAACTTTTAAGTGAGTAAAGCGCTTGGCTTCTTTATTGGTAGATAAAATGCTGTGCAGCAGGCTGTTGTCTAGGCCTGCTTGTGAAAACAGTGCTGATAAGGTGTCACCATTGTTCACTGTTAATGTTTTTTTGTATTGGAAATCATCGTTGTTGTTTTGGCTTAACGCTGAATTGTCTTTGCCAGTCATGATCTCATCAGTCAGCACATGTAGGTCTGTCTCAGGATTCTGTGTGACTTGTTCTAGAGATTGTTCTTCTAATTCAATATTAATAAAAGTTTTCTTGGCTTCCACTTCGCGGGAAGGGTACACCAGTAAAGATAAGCACAGTAAAGCTGCTAAGCCGCTTGCAGCCAATAAATGTGGCTTAGGATACAGCTTCTGTGTCGGAGTCATTTTTTGCATGATGGTCTTGATTGTCTGCTGTGAGCGATTGGGTAAAGTATAAGCAAAAGCCCCTTACTGCAAGTAAATAGAGCTTGTATCTTGTCTTGCGTCAGCTTTTAAGACGGACGGCCGCAATTATTGCTTATGCGTAAGTTTGGCTTTCAGAGGCGCTAATTTATTTTTAGTTCCGTATATTGTATTCTATCTGGTTATCTATCCTTTATATATGGTGCTTTTAGAGATGAAATCTGTTGACGAGCAACTGGCTATAATCAAACGTGGTGCTGATAGCGTCATTGTAGAGCAAGAGTTGATTGAAAAGCTGAAGCGTAATCAGCCGTTACGTATTAAAGCAGGTTTTGATCCTACTGCTCCTGACCTTCACTTAGGTCATGCGGTTTTATTGAATAAATTACGCATGCTGCAAGATCTGGGTCATCACGTTATTTTCTTGATTGGTGACTTCACCGGTATGATCGGTGACCCGAGTGGTAAAAGTGCCACTCGCCCGCCTTTGACTCGTGAGCAGGTTCTAGATAACGCTGAGACGTATAAGCAGCAAGTTTTCAAAATACTAGATGAAGAGAAAACTGAAGTTGTCTTTAACTCCACTTGGTTAGAAAAGCTCAGTCCAGCAGACTTTATTCGTCTTGCCTCGCATTATACGGTAGCGCGTATGCTTGAGCGTGAAGACTTTAGTAACCGCTACTCAACTCAGCAGCCTATTGCTATACATGAGTTTTTGTATCCATTGATTCAGGGGTATGACTCGGTTGCGTTGCGTGCTGATATTGAGGTGGGCGGTACTGATCAGACCTTTAATTTGTTGATGGGGCGTGAGTTGCAGCGCGCTTATGGTCAAGAGCCGCAGTGCATTGTGACTATGCCATTGCTTGAAGGTTTAGATGGCGTTAAGAAGATGTCTAAATCTTTGGGTAACTATGTAGGTATCCAAGAAGCACCGGGCGCAATGTATAGCAAGCTGCTATCTATGCCTGATGAGCTTATTTGGCGTTATTTTGAATTGCTTAGTTTCCGTGGTGCGCAAGAGATTGCGAAGTTGCAGGCTGATGTAGAGCAGGGTGCTAACCCGCGTGATATTAAGATTGAGTTGGCGCGTGAGTTGATCGCTCGGTTTCATGGTGATGAAGCTGCAGCTAATGCTCATAAGTCAGCTGGTAATAGAATGCAGGAAGGTGAGTTGCCAGAAGATTTGCCTACTATAGAGGTGCGTGCTGAGAATGACTTGCCTATTGCTGCTGTGCTTAATAAAGCAGGCTTAGTTAAAAATGCCGCTGGTGCGCGAGATATGCTGGCGGCAGGTAGTGTGCGAGTGGATGGTAATGTGGTGGATCGTGAGTTTGTTTTTAAGCTTGGTGCGGAGCATGTATGCCAGGCTGGTAAGAAGAGCTTTGGTCGCGTTAAGTTGCTTGCAGAATAAAAAACGTTTTATTTGATATTAGTTGTTGACAGGCTGCGTCGCTGCTGTAGAATGCGCACCTCATTAGGCAAACAAGGTTTCACGGCTTAACGTAAGAGTTTGATTTTTAAGGAAATAACTTAAAAAATAAGCTTGACAGGTTCGCAGTGTTCTGTAGAATACGCGGCCTACCAGAGAGGTTCGAAAGAGTCTCAATGGTAACAAGGAGTTTAAAGAAGCGTTAAAGTTTCTTAAAATAAACCTTGACAGATACTTCGGAGAGTGTAGAATACGCCTCCTAGCTAAGATCGAAAGACTTAACGAAAACGTTCTTTAACAATTTGAATCAAGCAATTCGTGTGGGTGCTTGTGTTAGATGATTGATAGTCAGATAGATTATCAGCAGCACAAGTTATTCAACGAATGTAAATTTGTA
>DATERP010000103.1:0-14146 GCA_035271385.1 Thiopseudomonas sp.
AATAGCATGGGTGCCCACCACCATTGGCACTCCAGTGGCGATTTTTTCCAGCGCAGTTTTACGGGCTTTACCCTTGAGTTTGCCGGCAATCCAAGCCACTTCAATGTTCAGCGGTTCGAGCCATTTTTTAAAGTTAATAAAATGCTGCTCAGCAAGAATCTCAGTGGGGGCCATCAACGCAACTTGATAGCCGGCTTCCAAGGCTTGCAGCGCGGCCAAAGCCGCCACTACGGTTTTACCGGCACCCACATCACCTTGCACTAAGCGCAGCATGGGTACGTCTTGACTGAGATCGTAAGCGATTTCGGCGCCGACCCGTAGCTGTGCACCCGTCGGCTGAAAGCCGAGATTATTTAAAAACAGCTGAGGAAGTTTTTGGGCTGGTGGCAAGTGTGGCGCCCGTTGCTGGCGCAGACTTTCGCGTACGCGTTGAATCGATAACTGATGGGTGAGCATTTCTTCAAAGGCCAAACGCTGCTGCGCCCAATGCACGCCTTCGGCCAGCTCTTCTACATCCGCATCGGGAGGCGGTTGGTGTAGATAACGAATCGCCTCTTCCAGTGAGCCCAATGCGTACGCTTGGATCATTGACGCTGGCAGCCAGTCGGGCAAACTGCGCGCGTTGAGAAAGCCTAACGCCTGCATGCACAAATCACGCAAACGCAGTTGCGTGAGGCCTTCAGTGGTCGGGTAAATCGCGGTGAGCGTGGACTGCAAAGGCGCCACTTCATCAGGATTATGCACACGGTATTCCGGGTGATAGATTTCTAAACCCGTAGCACCGGGACGTACTTCACCGTAGCAACGGATTTGTACACCTTTAGCCAAAGCATTTTTTTGCGCCATGCTGAAGTGGAAAAAACGTAACGTCAGGCCACCGCTGCCATCTTGAATCCGCACTAATAGGCTGCGGCGTTTACCCATCACAATATTCGCTGCCATCACCATGCCTGCGACTACGGCATCTTGCCCCGGACGCAGCGCGCCAATTGGGGTGATACGGGTGCGGTCTTGGTAGCGTGATGGCAGGTGAAAAATCATATCTTGCAGGTTATCGATACCCACTTTAGCCAGTTTTTCGGCCATGGCTGGCCCAACGCCTTTAAGCACCGTAACTGGGGTATGTACCAGTAAGTCACTCATCGCTAGGGCTCAATAGTGACTTGTGCAGCATCGCACTGACGAATCGCATCCATCAGCACATCAATGGCTTTTGGACGCGGGAAGGTGGCACGCCAGGCAATGGCTACGGTGCGTGTCGGGGCTGGCGCAGTAAAGGGGCGCACTTCAATCACGCCCTCGGCATAACGGTGGTTATCCACAGCGGACAATGGCAACACCGAAACACCCAAACCTGAAGCCACCATATGGCGAATGGTCTCTAAGGAGCTGGCCTCAACCGTGGTATAGCGGTTGTTAGGATTACCTTGCAATGTGGTTGGGCAGGCTTCTAATACTTGGTCACGGAAGCAGTGGCCTTCGCCGAGCAGTAATAAGCTTTTGTCATTGAGCATGGTGCTATCAATGCTATCTTTTTTCGTCCAGGGGTGTTCGGCAGGCAGCAAAACACAAAAGGGTTCTTCATAGACCGCTTTAGTGAGCACGTCGGCATCTTGATAAGGCAGCGCGATAATGATGACATCCAGCTCACCTTTACGCAGTTTTTCCCGTAGCACATGGGTGAAGTTTTCTTCAATATACAGCGGCATGTCTGGCGCGCTGCGGTGCAGCAAAGGAATCATTTGCGGAAACAAGTAGGGACCCACGGTATAAATTGCCCCAACACGCAGTGGTGCGGTGAGCTGGTTTTTACCGGCTTGAGCCAGTTCGCGAATGGTTTGCGCTTGCTCCAATACACGTTGCGCTTGAGCAACAATGGCTTCACCAACAGGCGTCACTCGCACAGCACTTTTACTGCGCTCAAAAATTAGCACACCTAGATCTTCTTCAAGCTTTTTCACGCCGACAGATAAAGTCGGCTGGCTGATATGACAAATTTCCGCCGCCCGACCAAAATGTTGAGCTTGAGCTAAAGCAACGATGTAACGCAGTTCAGTAAGAGTCATAGCTAATTCCCATTAGGATTAGGGTTAGCATAGCTGTTACATTAATTTGTGACCAACAATTCCGCTATTTAACCCGTCATGGAGCTTATTGCAATGTCTAAACCCTTACGCGTCGTGGTCGTTGGCTGCGGTGATATTGGTAGCCGAGTGGCCGTTTTGCTGCAGCAACAGGGCCATGTGGTGCATGGTTTACGTCGTAATATTGCTGCTTTACCTGCTGGTATTTTACCCGTTGCGGCTGACCTGAGTCAGCCAGACTGTCCTGCTGATTGGCCACCTGAGCCGATTGATTATGTGGTGTATGCCATGGCCGCGCAGAGCATGACGCCTGAAGGTTATCAGCAATCCTATGTACAAGGTCAGCAGCATATGTACAGCTGGTTGGCGCAGCATCAGCAGCAGCCTCGACGCGTGGTGTTTGTCTCCAGCACAGGCGTGTATGGGCAGAGTGATGACAGTTGGATTGATGAAGATTCAGTCACTGAGCCACCGCGTTGGTCAGGGAAAATTATGCTGGAGGCCGAGCAGTGTGCTCTGCACAGTGGCCATCCTGCTACCGCTGTGCGTTTAAGCGGTATTTATGGGCCGGGACGTAATATGCTGATTGAGCGCGTGCGCAGTGGTTATCATGCGCCGCATTTACACAGCTTTACCAATCGCATACATGCTGATGATGCCGCGGCGTTAATTGCTCGGGTGGTTGAGGCGGATGCGCAAGGGCAGGTGGTTGATTCGGTGTATATCGGTGTGGATGATGCGCCTGTTGAGCAAGCTGAAGTAGTGGCTTGGTTGCAAGAGCAATTGCAGGTACAGAGTGTTACAGGCTTAGTACTGCAGCCGCGTTCTGGCAGTAAACGTTGCAGCAATGCGCGAGCGCGTGCTTTAGGTTGGCAGCCGCAGTATAAGAGTTACCGTGAAGGCTATGCGGTGCAATTGGCGAGTTTATAAAGCTCAACTGCACCGCGCTGTGCTGCTTAACCTAAGTAGAGCACGGCATCCATTTCTACGCAGGCATTGCGTGGTAATGCAGCAACACCTACGGCAGCGCGTGCTGGATAAGGCGCGCTAAAGTAACGGCCCATCACTTCGTTGAGTGCAGCAAAGTTACTTAAATCAGTTAAGAAAATATTCAGCTTGACGATGTCATTGAGTGAACCGCCGGCAGCTTCAGCCACAGCTTTTAAGTTCTCAAAGACTTGGATAGTTTGCTGTTCAAAGCCTTCAACCATATCCATAGTGACTGGGTTGAGAGGAATTTGGCCAGACAGATACACAGTGTTTTCCACGCGCACCGCTTGTGAATAGGTGCCAATAGCTGCTGGGGCGTGTTCAGTGCTGATAATGGTTTTGCTCATAAGGTTCTCCGTTATTTAGACAACCCGCACGCCAGAACTACAACAGACAGCCCAAAGGCGTACGGTAAAAAGTAGTTAGGCGCGCATGCGGGTAATACGAGAGACACCCGGCAGGGCGCGCAGCTTACGAATAATGCGTGCTAGATGCACACGATCAGTCACGCTAATGCCCAGCTGAATCACGCTGATGCGGCCATCACGCTCATCGACATTAATCTTATCGATATTGGCATCGGCTTCGCTGATAGTGCCAGCGAGCAAGGCGATTAAGCCGCGTTGATGTGCCAGCTCAATGCGCAGCTCGACGTTGAACTCGCTATCAATATCTTTGGCCCAGGTCAGTGGTACGCACTTTTCTGGATTGTTGCGGAATTCGCTGATGTTTTTGCAACTGTCACGGTGTACTACCATGCCTTTACCCGCCGAGAGGTGACCGACAATTAAGTCACCTGGGATCGGCGTACAGCAACGAGCATAGTTGAGGACTAAACCTTCAGTACCACGAATCACTAATGGACCATCGGCTGCAAGCGGGTTGGCATCAGAGTCTTCGGTGGACAATAAACGTCGCGCCACTACGTGGGCAGTGCGATTGCCTAGTCCAATATCTTCCAGCAGATCATCACTTTCTTCTTGATGGTATTCCTTGAGCAGTACTTGCAAGCGCGGCATAGAAATATCTTCAAAGCGTGCGCCGAGATTGTCTAAAGCCTTGCTGAGTAAACGCTTACCTAAACTAACCGACTCTTCACGCTGCTGTTGTTTTAGCGCGTGGCGAATATGGGTACGCGCTTTACCAGTCACAACAAAATTCAGCCAGTTTGGATTCGGCTGAGTATTGGGTGCGGTAATGATTTCAACAGTTGCACCACTTTCCAGTGCTTGGGATAGCGGTGCCAAGCGGCGATTAACACGGCAGGCGATACAGGTATTACCCACATCAGTGTGCACCGCGTAAGCAAAGTCGACTGGCGTTGAGCCTTTGGGCAGCTCCATGATGCGGCCTTTGGGCGTGAACACATAGACTTCATCAGGGAATAAATCGATTTTAACGTTTTCAATAAATTCTAAGGAGTTGCCGGCATTTTGCTGCAGCTCCAACAAGCCTTTCACCCATTGGCGTGCGCGGGCATGGTTATTACGACGACCATCACCTTCATCAGTTTTATACAGCCAATGTGCAGCAATACCGTTATTCGCCAGCTCTTCCATTTCGCGGGTACGGATTTGAATTTCAATCGGTACGCCATGCATGCCAAACAAAGTGGTGTGCAGCGATTGGTAACCGTTGGCTTTAGGAATAGCGATGTAATCTTTAAAGCGCCCAGGGAAGGGTTTGTACAAATTATGTACAGCACCCAGTACGCGGTAACAGGTATCCACTTTATCAACGATAATGCGAAACGCGTAGACATCCATAATTTCAGTAAAGGCTTTACGCTTGCCGCGCATTTTTTGATAAATGCTATACAGATGTTTTTCGCGACCACTGACTTCGCCAGGCAAGCCTTCACGCTCTAAACAGTGCGCGATGGACTCTTGGATTTTGTTAACGATTTCTTTGCGGTTGCCACGTGATTTTTTCACTGCGGAGTGAATACGCTCGGCACGCATCGGGTGCATGGCTTTAAAACCGAGGTCTTCAAACTCAGCATAGATGCGGTTCATGCCTAAGCGATTGGCAATGGGTGCATAAATCTCGAGAGTTTCTTTGGCGATGCGGCGGCGTTTTTCTGGGTTTAACGCGCCGAGCGTGCGCATATTGTGCAAGCGGTCAGCAAGTTTAACCAAGATCACGCGAATATCGCGTGCCATAGCCATGGCCATTTTTTGAAAGTTTTCTGCTTGAGCTTCGGCTTTGGTGCCGAATTTCATTTGCGTCAGTTTAGTCACGCCATCCACTAGTTCAGCAACACTGTCGCCAAATTGCGCAACAATGGCTTCTTTAGGGATGCCGGTATCTTCAATGACGTCATGCAGCATGGCCGCCATCAAGCTTTGATGGTCCATATGCATATCAGCCAAGATGGTCGCTACAGCCAGCGGGTGAGTCACATAATGCTCACCGCTGCTGCGTAACTGACCGTCATGCGCTTGCTCAGCATAATAATACGAGCGGCGCACAGCATTGACTTGATCAGTGCTTAAATAAGTTGATAGTTGCCCAGTTAGGCGATCTAAAGCAGGCATAGCTCACCTCCTGGTAGCAATACATTCTTATCTATACAAATAACCAACAGCACTCAGATGAGTGAGATCAGTTGTCGTCAAATGCAGCAAATAAAGGCTCTTCAGCCGTCAGTGCTTCTTCTTCTGCAATGACGGCATCGGTGATTAAACCCGCTGCAATTTCACGCAGAGCTAAAACCGTTGGTTTGTCATTTTCAACAGGTACTTTTGGTTCTTTACCGCCCGTCGCTAATTGACGTGAACGCTTAGTGGCCAACATAACTAGTGCAAAACGGTTTTCAACGTTTTCTAGGCAATCTTCAACAGTAACGCGAGCCATAGTATTCCTCACAGAAAATAGCGGCACCTACAAATGCAGGTGCAAAACAAATACAGTTTAAAAAATAATGTATGACAAAGAAAGCTCATAGCTCACTCAATCATACAGATAGAGCTATCGTAGCAGGTCACAGAGGAGTTGTGTGTGACGTTTTTGCTGTGTATCGAGGCGCAATTGGTTGGAGCGAAAGATCGCTAGCAAGTCCTGCAGGGCAGTGCCGAAGTCATCATTGATCACAATATAGTCGTATTCAACATAATGGCTCATCTCGGTGATGGCCTGTTGCATACGCGTTTCGATCACATCAGCGCTATCTTGGCCGCGATTATGCAGGCGTTGGCGTAAATCTTTATGGGTGGGCGGTAAGATAAAAATTGATTGAGCTTCAGGCATCAATTTGCGCACTTGTTGTGCACCTTGCCAGTCAATTTCTAAAATCAAATCATAGCCCTGGGCTAAAGTGTCTTTGACCCAAGTTTGTGAAGTACCGTACATATTGCCAAACACTTCGGCGTGTTCTAAAAAGTCGCCTTGCTCCAGCATCTTAATAAAGCTGTCACGTTGAGTGAAATGGTAGTTAACGCCATCGACTTCGCCAGGACGTATCATACGTGTGGTGTGTGAAACAGACACACGTACCTGCGCCATGATATCGATTAATGCTTTAACTAAGCTTGTTTTCCCAGCACCTGATGGTGCCGAGACAATATAAAGCGTCCCAGTCGTGGTCATGCAATACCTATAAAAATCTAAGCGCCGTTGATCAGCAAGAGTACTGGCTATCATGCAGAAGTTTTACCGGAAAAGGTAGACTCGGCATTTTTTACACAACGGCGCATTACAAATGAAGAGTATGATTCTAACAGTAATTGTTCGGGTGCTTCACCTGTAATTGCTACTGCTACTCGGTTTCAGCCATCTTCAGCTGTAAGCATTAGCAATTAAACCCACCATGCTGTCAGCTGCACCAATATGCGGCAAAACTCTAATGGTTTTATCTGGCCATTTAAGCTGTGCAGCGGCTATTTCACGTGGTACATCGCTGGCCACATGACTGCCTGAGGCTAAAAAGTAGGGCAACACGCTGACTTCATTCACACCGCGCTGGAAACACTCATCAAAAGCCGTTTCTATGGAGGGTAAAGCTAACTCTAAAAAAGCAACTTGCACCTGCTCGGTAGGTAGTTGCAAGCGCTTGGCAACCTCAGTGGCCAGTATTCTAACTTCATCGTTGGAGGCGTCACGACGACTACCATGGGCGACAATTAACAAGCTTTTCATGGGTGACTATTCCTGTGTGTGGGTATCTAAAGCATTTTGCCATAGTAGGTCTTGTGCTGTGTTTTGTCCTGGGTGGGTTGCTCAATAAAACGAGCTTCTTCATAGTAGGGCTCAACTCAAGCATGAGTTGCATGATGGACTTAGGCGGTAAATTTACAGCGCGGCAGTCATTAATAACAAAAGTTTCAGCCAGCGCAGCTTGACTACTGCAGCAGTGCTAGATTGAAAATATTTAAATTTATAAGAAAAGGGCAAGTCCATTATGGGTGCTTATTACCAGTTTATCGACAGACAAATAGATACTGAGGGTGTTGTTACTACTAGATATTGTTCAACGATTCATGCGCAGGGTGCATGGAACGAGCATGAACAGCATATGGCACCGGCTAGCGGTATTATCGCAGCAGAATTAGCACAGTTTCAGCCACGTGATGATGTGCGTATTGGGCGTATCAGTTACGATATTTTTGGCTTAATTGCAGCGGGCGAGTTTTCCATTGTCACGCGAGTGATACGCCCTGGTAAAACCATTGAGTTGCTTGAGTCAGAAATGCAGGCCCAAGGTAGAACCTGCATTGTCGCGAGAGCTTGGCGCATGTGTGTTGATGATAGCTCGGCAGTTGCAGGCTTAGAGGATCAGGTTATTCAACAGCCTGATGCATTAGCACAATGGCATGGTATGTCACGTTGGCCAGGTGGTTATATCCAAAGCATTGAAGCCCGCATAGATGAAAAACATCGACCTGGTAAAGGTATCGTTTGGCTTAATAATGCAAAAGAAATGGTGGAAAACCAGCCAACCAGTGATTTTGTTCATTTGCTGGGTATGGTGGATACTGCCAATGGAATTGTTCCCCGTCAGGATGGTGACTTTACTTGGGGTTTTCCAAATTTAGACTTGCAAGTACATATGCACCGGCTGCCACAAGGTCGCTGGTTAGGCTTAGAGACCGTGCAACAGTTTGGCAGTGATGGAATTGGCTTAACCAGTACTATTTTGCATGATGTGCAAGGTCCTTTTGGGCGCAGTGAGCAGATTTTGACCTTGAGAAAAGTGCGCTAGATCGGTATTAAAGGTAAGTTTTTCAGTAGATATGGCAACAAGCTATTGCTGAATGTGACCACAGCCTTTGCTATATAGAAACGCTATATTTAGCTCATAATTACCAAGCCGTTGCGTTGTGTTTTAGGTGATTGGCAGCTGCTTTGCGCAGCTGCCATGATCGACAATTAATAACTGTTTCATTGCGAGCTTTGCTCTTTATTTAAGTGAGCGGACTGATCGACAAAAATTAATTTGTCGGTGGCAAAGCCTAGCTCAGTCATATGCTTTATTAAGCGCTGCTGCTGGTCTTGATCCAAGCTTGGTGTTCTTGATAATAACCATAGATAGGATTTGTTAGTGCTGGTTACCAGCGAGTACTCGTAGTTTTCACCTAAATCAAAAACAATATAGGCACCATAGAAGGGGCCAAAGAACGACACTTTTAAGTAACCGGTGCTGCTGTCTTCAACAAAATAAGCTTTGCCTTCTGCTTCATTCCATTCTTGCTTGGCTTCTTGAAAGCCACGATTAATAACTTTGATCCCGCCATCATCACGCATGCTGTATTGCGCAGTAATTTGCTGCAGACCGCGTTCGAACGAGTGATCCAAGCGAGCAATTTCATACCAGGTCCCAAGATAACGCTCCGCCTGAAAGTTTTTAACCGGCTGAATGCCCTCTGGCACAGAGACGCAGCCGGATATCAGCAGAAATAAACCAACCATTAAATAGCGCATATGCTTTAGATCCTTATTGTGCTCAAGCCGTTGTATAAGCTTGTTATTTGTAATAGTTATACAGATAGTGGTGGTGTACAAGAATAAACCTGTGCATCATAGATTCTTGTATAGGTTTTTGCAGTAGCCCTTGTTGGCTTATTGGTTTTTTAGTGCTTATTAGGTTGAAGGTTGAGTGATGAAAAAAGCGCATTTGCCCGAAAAGCTATGCCCCGTATGTTTGCGTTCTTTTACTTGGCGCAAAAAATGGGAGAAAGACTGGCCTCAAGTTAAATATTGTTCTAAACGCTGCTCAGGTCAGCGCTCACTATTATTAGGTGTTCAGTATGACTAAAAAGTACCAGCGTTTACGCTTAATTCTGGGTGATCAGCTCAACGCCAGCCATTCGTGGTTTAAAGATAAAGACCCCGACACGCTGTATTTAATTGCTGAGCTGCGCCAAGAGACTGATTATGTTGTACACCATGTGCAGAAAATCTGTGCTTTTTTTGCTGCTATGCAGCAATTTGCTCAAGCCCTAAGTAGCGCTGGCTTTAATGTTCTGCATTTGGATTTAGACGACACCCAAGCCTTTGATGATTTGCCGCATTTACTATCAATTTTGATTGATACCCATCATATCCAACAGTTTGAATACCAATTACCCGATGAGTATCGCCTGCGCCAACAGCTGGCTGACTTTAGTGCTGGTTTGGTGATTGCAAGTTCGAGCGTTAGCGCTGAGCATTTCTATCTAGCGGATCAAGAGCTGCCTAAACACTTTAGCGCGGGCAAAAAACATCGTATGGAAGCCTTCTATCGCACTATGCGCAAACGTTTTGCGATTCTAATGGACGGCGATGGCAATCCAGAAGGTGGAGCGTGGAATTACGATGCTAATAACCGCAATAAACTTAAAGCCAATGACTTGGCCGGTGTGCCCAAGCCCTTGCTGTTTGCCAATGATGTGACTGAGGTTTTGGCACGCCTTGAGCGCCATCAGATTAAAACTATAGGTCGCGCTGATACTTCTTTGTTGTGGCCAATCAATCGCCAGCAAGCCAAAGAGTTACTGGATTACTTTTGCCGTTATGGCTTGCCGCTGTTTGGCAGCTTTCAAGATGCGATGACCAGCCAGCTTAATCAGCGCGCCGATAATCGCCAGTGGAGCCTGTATCACTCGCGTTTGTCCTTTGCCTTAAACAGTAAAATCATCAGCCCACAACTCGTGGTCGATACCGTATTGGCGCATTACCGTGCGCAACACGGCCAGCTGTTAAGCTCAGAGCCACGGATTGATATCTCGCAAGTGGAAGGTTTTATTCGGCAGATTCTCGGTTGGCGTGAGTTTATTCGCGGCGTTTATTGGGTGAATATGCCGGAATATGCCAGCCTCAATGCCTTATCCGCGACGCGCGCCTTGCCGTCTTGGTTTTGGACGGGCAAAACTAAGATGAAATGCATGCGCCTGGCCATTGAGCAATCGCTGGACTATGCCTACGCTCACCATATTCAGCGCCTGATGATTACCGGTAATTTTTGCTTATTGGCAGGGATTGACCCAGCTGAGGTCGATGCTTGGTATCTGGGTATTTATATCGATGCGCTGGAATGGGTGGAAATGCCCAATACCCGCGGCATGAGCCAGTTTGCCGATGGCGGGATTGTGGGCTCCAAGGCCTATGCCGCCAGTGGTAATTACGTGAATAAAATGAGTGATTACTGCAGTTCTTGCCATTACAAGGTGACGAAAATTACCGGCAGTGATGCCTGCCCGCTTAATTCGCTGTATTGGCGTTTTATGTCGGTGAATAAAGAGGCGTTGGGCAATAATCCACGTAACGCTATGGTGTATGCCAACTGGAATAAGAAAACCCCCGCGCAACAGCAAGCTGTATTAGCTCATGCAGAAAACTGTCTTACGCAGATTGAGCGGCTCTAAGTATGGCGATTGCGGTTGTCTGGCTCAAGCGTGATTTACGTTTAACTGATCACCAGCCTTTGACTGACGCTGTGGCCAGTGGTTTACCGGTATTACTTTTGTATTGCTTTGAGCCGCTGCTGCTGGCGGACCCACATTACTCCGCGCGGCACTGGCGTTTTGTGCGCGAATCCTTGCAGGATATACAGCAGCGCGTACCGCTGGGCAGCTTGTATGTGATTAAGCAGGATGTGCTCAGCACTCTTACGCAACTGCATCAGCGTTTTGGTATTGCACAGATTTTTTCTCATCAAGAAGTGGGGCTGGATAACACTTTTACTCGTGATAAAGCTGTGCAAGTGTGGTGTGACCAGCAGCAAGTGAATTGGTCAGAATCGCCCTATGCCGCGGTAGTCCGTGGGCTTTCACAGCGTGATGATTGGGATACCCATTGGCAAAAAGTGATGCGCGCGCCTTTGGCTGATGTGGATTTAGATCAGGTGCAGTGGTTTACCGATGCGACTGACTTGCCTAGCTTTAAATGCGTGACTGATTATCCAGCCGTACGTGATACAGCGTTTCAGCAGGGTGGTGAACAGGCTGCTTGGCAGACGCTGAACTCGTTTTTTCAAGAGCGTGGTCAGCGCTATTTCGGTTCGATCTCCAGCCCAGAGCTGAGCCAAACCCACTGCTCACGACTGTCGGCGTATTTGGCTTGGGGTAATCTGAGTTTGCGTCAGGTCTATCAGATTTTACTTAGTCACTGGAATAAGCCCGGTTGGCGGCGCAGTTTAGTCGCATTGAGCGCGCGCCTGCATTGGCATTGTCACTTTATACAAAAGTTTGAAAGCCAAAGTGAAATGGAGTTTTATCCAATCAATAGTGGCTATGATTTATTACCTAGAGTAACGGGCGAACTAGCTGAGCAGCGCTTATTGGCTTGGGAGCAAGGCCAAACCGGTATTCCTATGGTGGATGCTTGTATGCGCAGTTTGCAGCACACGGGTTATTTGAATTTCCGTATGCGCGCCATGTTAGTCAGCTTTTTATGCCATCACTTGGAAGTCGATTGGCGTTATGGCGTGCAGCATTTAGCGCGTTTGTTTTTAGATTTTGAGCCGGGCATTCACTTTGCTCAGTTTCAAATGCAGGCTGGGGTCACGGGGATTAATACCATCCGCATTTACAGCCCCGCCAAACAAGGCGAAGACAAAGACCCTGAAGGCAGCTTTATTCGGCAATGGGTGCCAGAGTTGGCCAACATTCCCGCACCGCTGATTCACCAGCCATGGCTGCTCTCACCGATGGAATGCCTGATGTATAACATCGAGTTGGGCGTGGATTATCCACAGCCGATTGTGGACCTCAAGAAAAGTTATGCACAGGCGCAAGAGCTGCTATGGAGTTGGCGCGAACGCCCTGAAGTGAAGCGCGAGAATTACCGTTTACTTAAACGTCATGTGCGTTTGGCAGCGACGGGTAGGGCGTAGTTGTAGGCTGTGCCGGCGTGCTCGTCTGTGTACATCTGTAGCGCAGCGCATTTTGCAAGCCTGGTATCTTCAGTTAGAATACGCAGCGCAGGCGGAAACCGTGGCTCTGCGTCGGGCACTCAGTGGCCCCAACTTAATACTTATCTACCGGGACGGGCCGGCTCTTTATCTAAGAGCTTACAGGCTCTGTGGAGTTTCAGTTGATAACCTTAAGTCCGCTCAAACGTCGTCTACTTTATGTCACTGTCTTTGAATTGCTGGGTATTGTGTTTGCCACCTTGGTATTGATGGCCCTGAGTGGCGGTGCCGCGCAAGACTCTTTACCTGTAGCGATTATCGTCTCCACCGCCGCAGTGGTGTGGAACTTTATCTACAATACTTTTTTTGAATCGTGGGAAGCCCGCCAGCAGATTAAAGAGCGCACATTAAAAATACGTTCTGTGCATGCGATTGGTTTTGAAGGCGGACTGTTTGTGTTTTGCTTGCCGGTTTATATGCTCTGGTACAGCGTAGGCGTCTGGACCGCCTTAACCATGGAAGCAGCATTACTGCTGTTTTTCTTGGTGTATACCTTTGTGTTTACTTTAGCATTTGATCAGGTGTTTACTTTGCCGCATCAGCAGTTGGTGGAGGAGAAGGGTTAGAGTACTTGTAAGTGCTGACTCACCACATATTCACTGTAGTACAGCGGTAGCACAATATGCGTGCGCTCCAATACTGAAGAGCCTTGGGTGCCAGTGAGCTTAATGGTTTTGTGTGGTGCGCATTTATTAATATAGGACTCAAGTGACCGCGCGCGGGTACGTTTGCCGCTTTTAACTTCGATGGGAATAATTCTGCCGGTACCATCAGTCGCGACAAACTCAATTTCAGCACGGGCATCACCCCAAGAGAATGTCGGCTCCAAGCCCTGTGCAGCGAATTCTTGCTGGACAAAATTTTCTGCGACAAAGCCTTTATATTCGTAGCCTTGTTGCTTGATTTCTTTATAGCTGACGCCAAGCATATGGTTGAGTAAGCCCACATCAAACAGAAATAATTTAACCACGTTTTCTTTTTTATAGGCCGCTAATGGACTGCGTGGCATGCCATCAATTGGATAGTTTTTTAACACTAAACGGCATTTATCCAGCCAGTTGATCGCGCTTTCTAATTCGCTGTAACGTGATTTTCGTTCGTGCACACCTTTGAATTTAAAACGCTTCACTGACTCATCCAGCACTGATGACAACTGTGCTGGCACATTGTTAAAAACAGACTCAATTAGACCTGCATCTACCTTGCCAGAATACTTACCAAAGTCGCGTGAATAGCCTGAGACTAAATCGCTATGGATCTTGTTTACGGCTGCAACACGATCAAGGATGCTTTGCTCAGCTAATGCAAACCATGCATGCACTGCCTCAGGCATACCGCCAGTAAAGTAATAATCGGTGAGCTTATCGAAGAGTTTGCTATGCGCTGCTGCGGAGTTGGCTTGACTTGCAAATGCCTTAATCAGCGCATGCTCACCTGATGCCATTAGAAACTCTCTAAAGGTTAATGGGCGCAAATTATGCTGCTCAACTTTGCCAACTGGAAACGAATTTAATAGCCCAATATTTGAGCCACTGGCCACGACATACATCTGTGGGGCTTGCTCGGCAAAATATTTTAAGGCGGTAACAGCACGCGGGCACTCACCGATTTCATCTAAAATCAGTAAATCTGTGGTTGGGTTAAACACTTGCCCAGTTAATAACTCAAGATTGGTGATGATATC
>DATERP010000104.1:0-23842 GCA_035271385.1 Thiopseudomonas sp.
CTGAAGTTCTTTAATATTGGCGTGATGCCGATACTGCTGACCTTTGGCTTGGTGTTGCTCAGTTTGTCACGACGTATTCGTCGTATGCAGCTTGTTGATTAAACTGCAGGCCGGTAACAAAAAAAGCCAGAGCGCATAGGCGTCTGGCTTTTTTATGACCGGGCTGCACTATCAGTACGGCCGCTGCTGAAGGGGTTGAGCGCTAACGACTTTTTGGTGGATCAACCAATAAATCGTCAGTTGGGGTTTCGCATTGAATCTTATGCCCCAGCAACTCTTCAATGGGCGGTAAAGCATAAGAGTCATCTTCACCGGCAAAGCTGATAGAAACACCGGTAGTGCCCGCGCGACCGGTACGGCCAATGCGGTGTACATAGTCATCGGGATCTTCTGGCAGGGTGAAGTTGACCACGTGACTGATATCGTCGACGTGAATCCCGCGACCCGCCACATCAGTAGCCACTAACACGCGTAAGCGGCCTGCGCGGAAGTCTTCCAGTACTTTGATGCGTTTGTGCTGCGCCACATCACCGGACATCTGCGCCGCACTAATGCCGTCACGTGTGAGGCGCTCTTCAATACGGCGCACTTCATCTTTACGGTTGGCAAATACAATCACGCGTGGCCAATTGTTGTTTTGAATCAGGTTGTACAGCAGTTTGTATTTATCGCTACCGGCGACGGCAAACACATGCTGCTCCACTGAATCATTGGCAACATTTTGCGGCTCAATTTCCACAATGGCTGGATCTGTGGTCCATTGCTTGGACAGATTCATCACGTCTTCAGTAAAGGTGGCCGAGAACAGTAAGGTTTGACGCTCAGTCTTATTGGGTGTTTGACGAATGATTTGGCGCACTTGCGGGATAAAGCCCATATCCAGCATGCGGTCTGCTTCGTCTAAGACCAGTACTTCCACCATATCCAAGTGCACTTCACCGCGCTGGTTAAAGTCCAGTAAGCGCCCAGGCGTAGCCACTAAAATATCGCAATAGCGAGATTCCAGTTGCTTGCGTTGCTTATCAAAATCCATGCCACCGACAAAACTCATCACATTGAGGTTGGTGTACTTGGTTAAGGCAATCGCATCATTGGCAATTTGCACGACTAGCTCGCGCGTTGGCGCGATAATCAGTGCGCGTGGCTCACCCATATAACGCTCATCGGGCGGACGTGTTTGCGTGAGTTGACTGATGGTGGAGATCAAGAAGGCTGCAGTTTTACCGGTACCGGTTTGCGCACGGCCAATGGCATCTTTGCCTACCAGGGTATGGCCTAAAACCTGTGCTTGGATCGGTGTGCAATAGGGAAAGCCCAAGTCTTGAATGGCATGCATTAATTCAGGGGCGAGGTCGAAATCGTGAAAACGTACCTTATCTTCAGCAGGCTCAACGACGAAATCAGCCAGTGACCAAGGTGTCTGCTCAACCACAGGTTTAGCTTTAGCTGGGCGTGGTTTTTTCGCAGCAGGTTGAGGTTCAGCAGTCGCTTGAGTGGCTGGCTGGCTGACCGGTTCAGAGTGCGGCGCAGATGGTGGCGTGACTGGGCTGTTGTCTAGCGCGGTCAACTCTGGCGTTTGTTTAAAAATGTTTTTAAGTGCTTTGAGCACGGCGTTCTCTTATCAGTAGTCTATAAATTATCCTTAGTGTAAGGCATCGCAGCGCTTTGTAGAAATTGTTTCACTGTCGCGCGCTGATGCCTTAGCTATTTAGCTTGACTACTGAGCTAGAGATCGGTGTGTGCTTAACTTAATTGTGCACTGAGCCAGTTGCCAATATCTGTAATCTGCTCTGGGCAGACCGCATGTTCCATAGCGTAATCATGCCAGGTGACTGGCACGCCCCAACTCTTCAGTTGTTGTTGTACAGCCTGACCCATAAATAGTGGTACGACCGGATCATGCACGCCATGCATGCACAGTGTTGGGGTTTGAGCCTGCAGTGGATTGAGTGCACTAACTTGCTCAAAGGTGGGCGCGTAAGTGGACATTGCCATCACTCCGCCGAGCGCTTCATTCCAGCGTAAAAATGCGGTGTGTAACACCACGGCACCACCTTGTGAGAAGCCGGCTAAAAATAAACGACTCGGGCTGATGCCGCTGTCACGTTGCTGCTCCATCAGGCTAATCAATTGCTGGGTTGAATTTTCCAGTTGCTCGCTATTGATCGAGCGCTTACCCGGAGCAATGGCCAAAATATCGTACCAACTGGGCATCTCGTAGCCACCGTTAATGGTCACGGCTTGAGTGGGGGCTTGCGGCAAAATAAAACGTGTCGTGGGCAATTGCGGCTGCAACATACGAGCGACAGGTTCAAAGTCAGTGCGGTCGGCACCCAGACCATGCAGCCAGATCACACAGGAGTCAGCAGGTTTGAGGGATTCAACAGTTAAGGCATTTTTAATCATGGAAAACTCTTCTTAAAGTGTTTCAAAACGGCTCATCTGGCGGTTTTTCTGCACGTTATTGGCGTTAAAGATTTGCCCATTCATGGCAAGGTAAATACCGCAGTCTAAGCATTGCAGGGCACCAATAGCAAAACCTAAGTTAAAGGGTGCATCACTGTTGCGCATCCGGGCGGGTTGCATAGCACCGGTGAAAACGATGGTTTTATCGCTAATCACGCCTAAATGCTGGGCGCTGAGGGTCATGGTATCGGTGCCATGAATAATCAAAATATGCTGATGCGGACTGTGTAAAATCCGCTGGCGTAATAATTCGCGGTCAGCATCAGTCAACTCTAGGCTGTCTTTTTTCAGTACGCTTTCAACACTGTAGGTGAGATTGATGCCGGCATCGGCCAGTAACTCAGGCGCCATGGGTTCGCCAATAGTGAACTCGGATAAGGCATCATGATAGATTTTATCAAAGGTGCCGCCGGTGGTTAGAATATGCAGGTGCATCACAAGGCTTAATCCTCAGCAAGATTGAATGCGCATGATTATTGCCTAAAATGTCAGCTAAAAGCCATTAACAGAGCAGAGGACTATGACAGCAGCAGTGCCAGCGGTGTGGTATGTGTATCTAGTGCGCGCAGAAAATCAGGCGTTGTATTGCGGTATCAGCTTGGATGCACAGAAACGTTTTGCCCAGCATTGTGCAGGCAAGGGCGCGCGGTTTTTTTCTACCAGCCCAGCACAAGCGTTGGTGTATGTAGAAGAGTGTGCCGATAAATCCACTGCTTTGCGCCGCGAGATGGCGATTAAGCGTTTGCCGAAGTCAGCCAAGGAGCAGATGGTGCTGACCTACACTCAGTGAGTTTTGGCTGGGACGCTAAAATAACAAAGCCCCGCTAACCCAAGGTTAACGAGGCTGCTTCAAACCGCTAGTCTATTACTGGTAAGCACCAGGAATTGGACGCAGATTGATTTCTACACGGCGGTTTTGTTGACGGCCTTGTGCAGAGTTGTTATCGGCTACCGGCTGGTTTGGACCGACACCGCTCACTTGTAAACGCATACCGTTCACACCTTGGTTGCGCATATAGTCAGCAACGCTTTGTGCACGACGCTGAGATAAGTTCATATTGTGCTGGTAAGGACCGGTGCTGTCAGTGTGACCCACAATCTCAATGGTGTTTTGGTCATACTGCTTAAATGATTGCGCGAGGTTGTTTAAGGTACCGTAGAAGTCACCTGAGATGCTCGCGGAGTCTGTAGCAAAGGTAACGTTACCTGGCATCACTAAAGTTAAGTTGTCGCCATCGCGCTGTACGTCAATGCCTGTACCTTGCATGCTGCGACGCAGTTCAGCTTCTTGTTTATCCACGTAGTAACCGTAACCAGCGCCTGCAGCACCGGCAACTGCCGCACCAATTAAAGCACCTTTACCGCGGTCTTTTTTACTTGAAGTGGCAGCGCCAACAACCGCGCCACCCAGTGCACCTAGGCCACCATAGATGGCTGTTTTATTCAATGAATCACCTTGCTGCTGTCCTTGTGGATTATTGTAAGGATTGCCGGTAGCACAGCCCGCCAGTAAAGCAAAAATACTGGTCGCAATCAGGGTGCGTGATGTAGTGAGTTTTAACATGGTCAATTCCTTATAAAGCATTGTATGTGTGTTCGTGGTTTATTCTATGCACGTTGGAGTGCTTTTTCCAAAGTAAGTTCGCATCTCCGCCCAAATGAGTGAGGCTTTGGTTTGCGCTGACGAGCGTGCGAGCTGTTGTAAGGTTGTTTAGGTCGATGAAGCAGTACAGGCGCTGGGGCCACGCTGTTATAAAACCTCAAGCGCCCGCGCATTCTGTGTGAGTCGCGGGCGACTGGGTGTACAGCTAGAGTTGAGCTAGAGGGTGATCAACTTTACGGTGATCGACCCAGAGTAATGTTGCTCCAGCAATCGCTGCGGGCATCGCAATCAAGTTAAACAACGGCACCATCAAAGCTAAATACGTAATCCCGCCAAAACCTAAACTGAGCCAGCGTTTGCTGCGTAGCCATTCGAGCATCACCGTCCAGCTGACTTTATTGTTATCGGCTGGGTAGTCAATGTATTGCACAGCCATCATCCAAATATTAAACACCACCCATAAAGGTGCCGCGATAATATTGACGCCGGGGATCAAAGATAAGATCAGCAAGCCTAATGCACGGGGTAAAAAATAGCCCAGTTTGCGCATTTCCCGTGCCATGGTACGCGGCACCATCGCCAAGAGTTCTGCCCAGCTAAAGGGTGGGAAATGATCTTCGCCGCGCGCAACAATCTCAACTTTCTCAGCTAAAAAGCTATTAAAAGGCGAGGCAATTAAGTTGGCGATAGTGGTGAAGGTAAAGAAGATCATCAGTAATACCAGCGCCACAAACAACGGCCAGAGCAGGTAATCTAAAAAAGATAACCAGTTGGGTAAGTTGGGCATCAGTTGCGCCACCCAGCCGTTAAAGCGTTGCACCGCAAAATAAATCAAACCAAAAAACACGGCAATATTGATTGACAGTGGCAGTAAAACAAAGATGCGCAAGCCAGGGCGCATAATCATGTTAAAGCCAGCGGAGAGGTAATGTGGGCCGCCAAAAGGTTGGGCTGACATAAAGTGTTTCCTTTGCAAGTGGCACGAAAAGAGGCGTTATTAGACAATATATGCAGAGTCAAACAGACATCACATGCTGTAGTCTGCATTTATTCGATAGTTTAGAGGTTTGCGCTAGGTTAGCGAACCGACAAACTGTAACCTATGACACAATTTTTGGCCTTAGATCCATTGTTAGGAGTTATATATGTCTGAAGTTCGTCACGCCCCCGTGTTGATTTTGGGTTCTGGCCCTGCCGGTTACAGCGCTGCTGTATACGCTGCACGTGCTAATTTAAAGCCAATGCTGGTGACGGGAATGCAAGCCGGCGGACAGTTGACCACCACAACTGAGGTCGATAACTGGCCGGGTGATCCTGAAGGTTTAACCGGTCCTGCGCTGATGGAGCGTATGCAAAAGCATGCGGAGCGTTTTGAGACTGAAATTATTTTTGATCATATTCATACTGCGCAATTACAAAGCAAGCCATTCACTTTAATTGGTGATAGTGGCACTTATACCTGTGATGCGTTGATTATTGCCACTGGTGCCAGCGCACGTTATTTGGGTCTGCCATCTGAAGAAGCTTTTATGGGGAAGGGCGTATCTGCTTGCGCCACCTGTGATGGTTTTTTCTACCGTAATAAAGAAGTGGCAGTGGTGGGTGGCGGTAATACTGCAGTGGAAGAAGCGCTGTATTTATCCAATATCGCCAGTAAAGTGACCTTGATTCACCGTCGCGAGACCTTCCGCTCAGAGAAGATTTTACAAGACAAATTGCACGCCAAAGTCGCCGAAGGCAAGATCGTGCTGGCGCTGAATGCGCAAGTGGATGAAGTGCTCGGTGATGCGATGGGCGTTACAGGCGTGCGCTTACTCAATAACGATGGCAGCAAGCGCGACTTAGCAGTCGATGGTTTGTTTGTCGCCATTGGTCATACACCCAATACCAGCTTGTTTGAGGGCCAGTTAGAGCTCAAAGACGGTTATATGGTGGTCAATGGTGGTCGTGAAGGTAATGCGACTGCAACCAGTATTGCTGGTGTGTTTGCTGCGGGTGATGTGGCTGATAACGTCTATCGCCAAGCCATTACTTCAGCTGGTGCCGGTTGTATGGCTGCTTTGGATGCTGAGAAATACTTAGAAAAATAAGTATCGGTGATCCAATAAAAAAGCCGCTTTGCATGATGAACTGCCCCCCCGCCTTTTGTTGGACAGGTCAGTGATGCAAAAGCGGCTTTTTTGTGGCTGCAGAGTTAATTTTTACACTTCACCTGCCAACTTGCGCTTGTGTTTAAAGCTCCACAAGGTGTGCATAAACGCGCTGCTAAATAACAACACACTTAAAAACGTCTCGCTGTAACCCAGCCACGCTTGCACGGGCGAAAAGCTGGCGACCACCCCATGTACAAAATAAATATTGATTAAGATACAGGCCCAAATATGGGTTTTGGCTGAGCCTAAAATCATACCCAGCGCGACAATCAGTAGCGGAAATAGCGCAATACAGATAATAGCTGCAGCACCTAGACCGGGCGCGTTGGGCCTTTCAATAAAGAACAGATTCCAAGCAATAATCAGCGCGGCTAAGCCTGCTAAGGATACAAGGCTGATTATACGGCTGATACGTAAGCGTGGCTCGAGCCAGCTTAGTTCAGGCAGAGGTTTAGGCGTTCTTTTAGCCACGTGGCTTCTCCAGTTGTAAGGCAAATTGCGCTAGGCGTTTACCTAGGGCAATGCACAGGCTGATTTCATGCTCATCCAGTGCACGCTTGCTGTCGGCGCCAGCAACATGGCTAGGACCATAAGGCGTACCACCGGCTTGAGTGTTGAGTAAGGCGGGCTCACTGTAAGGTAAGCCACAAATCAACATGCCATGGTGTAGCAATGGCAACATCATGCTCAATAGTGTGCTTTCTTGACCGCCATGCAAGCTGGATGTGGAGGTAAATACACCGGCCGGTTTATTCACTAATTCGCCAGTGAGCCACAGGTTGCTGGTGCCATCTAAAAAGTACTTCATGGCCGCAGCCATATTGCCAAAACGGGTGGGGCTACCTAAAGCTAAGCCGGCGCAGTTTTTCAAGTCATCGAGGCTGGCATAGATTGCACCTTCAACAGGGACTTCAGGGGCCACTGCTTCACATTCATTGGAGACGGCAGGCACAGTGCGGATGCGTGCTTCCATGCCGCCTTGTTCGACACCGCGGGCAATATGGCGCGCCATATCAGCAGTGGCACCGTGGCGGCTGTAATAGAGTACTAAAACATAAGGAGCAGTCATGGCAGAATCTCAATCAGGTTGTCAATTGGGCGACCAATAGCGGCACGCTGACCGACAACCAATATCGGACGCTCGATTAAAATCGGTGCTTGAACCATGGCGTTAATCAATTGCGCTTCGCTTAAAGCAGGATTGTCGAGCTGCAGTTCGCTATATACTGATTCACCTGTGCGCATCAGTTGACGTGCGGTTAAACCCAGTTGACCGAGCAAGGTCCTGAGTTGTTCGCTGTTGGGTGGTGTGTCGATATAGTGGACAATCTGAGCTTGAATGCCACGCTCTTCGAGCAATGCGAGTGCCGCGCGCGATTTGCTGCAGCGTGCATAGTGGTACAGGGTAATATCTGACATACGAGTAACCTCAAAAAAACGCATGCGGCATTCTAACAGGCTAAAGCCGTTAGGCGAATGCCTTGACTATCAGGAGTATCATGTTGAAAAAGCTTGGATTAATGATTTGTATACTGTTCTTGGCTGCCTGTGATCGCACTGAGCCTTTTGCCGTTGATCAGCACGGTGCGGTGATTGCCGAATCAGCATTGAACGAGCAGTGGCTGGTGATTAATTATTGGGCGGTGTGGTGCGCGCCTTGCCGTAAAGAAATTCCAGAGCTTAATGCATTGCATCATGATTTAGCCGATCAAGGTGTGCGCGTGTTTGGGGTTAACTTTGATCAGTTACAAGGCGAAGATTTATTAGCAGATAGCGAGGAGTTGGGTATTGAGTTTCCGGTGTTAAGCCATGATCCAGCCGAGCGTTTTAATTTATCGACGGCGCGAGGCTTGCCAGCGACTTATATTGTCAATGCGCAAGGGGAGTTTGTACGGCTGTTGCAAGGTGAGCAAACTGCGCAGACTGTACTGGCTGTGTTGCAAGAGGAAGGGTGGTCAGCGCCCTAATGCGCTGACCTGACAATGCTATTGAATTAAACTGCTTTTTTACGATCGTGAAGTGCGCGCTGCATTTCACGGTTGGAATCACGTTCTTTTTCAACGTGACGCTTATCGTAATCTTTCTTACCTTTACCCAGCGCAATTTCGCATTTGACTAGATGTTTTTTCCAGTACAAAGCTAAAGCCACACAGGTGTAGCCTTTTTGCTGCACGCCGGTAAAGAGCTTATCGAGTTCATTACGATTGAGAAGCAGCTTGCGTGTGCGAGTGGGATCAGTAATCACATGCGTACTGGCAGTCGTGAGCGGACTGATATGACAGCCCATCAGCCATGCTTCGCCGTCTTTAAGTAAGACATAACTGTCCACCAGTTGTGCTTTGCCTGCACGTAAACTCTTAATCTCCCAGCCTGCCAGAGCAATACCTGCCTCGATGCGCTGTTCGACAAAGTAATCGTGTAGCGCTTTTTTATTGAGCGCAATGGTGCCTTGAGGTTGTTTTTTATGTTTAGCCATAACTAGAGATTATAAGACCTAATTGTGTATCTGGCGAGAGTCTACCAAGGAATCTTTCGTGTTTGCTTGAGCGCCAGTGGTGAATACATGACAATAGCGTATTATTTAGAGTGTTAAACAGCTAATAACAGGTGCTTGAGTCACTGAGGTGCTGATTTGCGAGATCAGTTCAGGTGTCAGTACTTGTTGCGGTTGTGTTAAACGCATTTAACTGGTGGATAAAGACTTACTATGGCCACACGCATTCAACGTTCTGCTTTATTGCCATACAGTGCCGCAGCATTGTATGAATTGATTAATGATGTTCCCAGCTACCCGCAGTTTTTACCTTGGTGCTCAGCCGGTGAAGTGCTTGAGCAAACCGATGAGTCCATGCGTGCCGCATTGATGATTGCTAAAGGGCATTTGTCACAGCGCTTTGTGACGAAAAACACTCTAGTACCCAATCAAAGCATCAGCATGGCGCTTGAGGAGGGTCCCTTTAGTCAGTTGCAAGGTGTTTGGGAGTTTAAAGCTTTAGGTGAAAAAGCGTGCAAAATTAGCCTTGATTTAGAGTTTGATTATGCCGGTCCCATCCTCAAAGCAACCTTAGGGCCTTTATTTACTCAGGCGGCTAACACTATGGTTGATGCGTTTTGCCAGCGGGCCAAAGAAATCTATGGATAAGCCTATGATCAGTATCGAAGTTGCCTATGCCTTAGCGCATAAGCAGAAAATCGTACAGCTGCAGGTGCCTGAAGGTACGGATGCGCGCGAAGCGGCATTGCGTTCAGGGCTGGATAAAGAGTTTGCAGATTTAGATTTAGCGCAGAGTCCGTTAGGCATCTTTGGTAAATCGATTGCCCGTCCGCAAGAGCATATTTTAACTGCAGGCGAGCGTGTCGAAATTTATCGACCTTTATTGGCAGACCCTAAAGAAGTACGTCGTCAGCGCGCTGAGCGTGCCGCACAAGCAAAAGCAGCAGAAGCCGCACAATAAGCGGGTTCTGCTGCATAACAAGCTCTAGAGGTTTAGAGTTCGTCGTCTTCTAAGCGCGAGGTTGGGATTGGTGCAGTTTCCATGTCATCCACTTCGCGCTGGATTTGTTCTTGCAGTGAACCCGGCTCCGGCGCTGTGTACTGCTCAACAGTGGGTGCTGCGGGCTGTGTGTGAGTTTCAGGTTGTGGAGCGCTGCTGCTGTCCTGAGTCGCTGGCTGACCTAGAATAGCTTGGTCACGACTGATGCCAGGCACGAAATCACCGCCTAAACTTTGTAACTCGTTGTTTTCATCAAAGATAAGGCTGATACGTTCTTGTTTGCGTGTTCCGCCAGCAACTTGGATACTGTATAAGTAATCCCAGCGATTGCTATGAAAGGTATCGGCAATTAAGGGTGTTCCCATAATAAAGCGCACTTGGCGTGTATTCATGCCAGGACGCAATTGGTCAACCATGTCTTGAGTGACAACGTTGCCTTGCTGAATATCAATTTTATGGACGCCAGGGAATGAGCATCCAGCCAGTACGAGTAAGCTGGCAAGGGTAAAGCTACGAATAATACTTGGGCTATTTTGCATTGGAGACGGACTTCCACTATCGTGAATAGGTAACAGATACGCTGATCATACCTGCATTGTGCGCCTCAGCGAAACCGCATTAGTGAGAAAACGATTATGGCTGAAAATATTGAATTACGTAAAGCCGGTTTAAAGGTGACTTTGCCGCGCGTTAAAATTATGCAAATCCTTGAATCATGTGAGCCTCGCCACATGAGTGCAGAGGATGTTTATAAGACTTTAATGGACTCTGGCGAAGATGTTGGCTTGGCAACTGTGTACCGGGTTTTAACTCAGTTTGAGGCTGCAGGCTTGGTTATACGCCACAACTTTGATGGTGGCCATGCTGTCTTTGAGCTTGATGATGGTGAACATCATGACCATATCGTGTGTGTGGACTCAGGTGAAGTGTTTGAGTTTTTTGATGAAGAAATTGAAAGACGTCAACACAAGATTGTTGAAGATATGGGCTATGAGATGGTTGACCACAATCTCGTCTTGTATGTGAAAAAGAAGCAGTGATCGATGTGGTTGCGCTAAATGCATTAGCGTAGAGCGTATTGTTTGTTGCACGCAATAATACTGCATGTTTTGGGGCTGTGAGCATTCTAATACATCTTGAATTCGATATGTTTTTAAGCTCAGCGGGACCCCAAAACATGGGTGGTTTTATCAGTTATTTTTGATCTGCGTACACCTGATCAAATATACCACCATCATTAAAGTGAGTTTTTTGAATCTCAGGCCAGCTACCAAAAGTTGCTTCGACTGGCATGAAATCTACTTTAGGGAAGCGGTCAGCGAACTCAGCAAGGATCTCAGTATTGCGTGGACGCAGGAAGTTGTTAGCCGCAATACGTTGCGCTTCATCAGACCACAAGTAGTTAAGGTAAGCCTCAGCAAGCACGCGTGAGCCTTTACGATCCACAACCTTGTCGACGATAGTCACAGGTGGCTCAGCCTCAGCACTGACGCTTGGGTAGACTACTTCAAATGCGCCGTGACCAAATTCACGTGCAATCATTTCTGCTTCATTCTCAAAGGTGACTAAAACATCACCGATCTTGTTTTGCATAAAGGTGCTGGTTGCCGCACGGCCACCGGTATCTAATACTGGCGCTTGCTTAAAGAGCTTACCAACAAAGTCTTTAGCTGCTTGTTCGTCACCACCATTTTTGAGCACATAAGCCCAAGCAGACAGATAGGTATAGCGGCCATTACCGGATGTTTTAGGGTTGGGCACAATAACTTGTACGCCATCTTTAAGCAGATCTGGCCAGTCTTGTAAGTTTTTTGGGTTACCTTTGCGCACTATAAGTACAGTTGCAGAAGTAAAAGGGGCGCTGTTATTAGGCAAACGCTCGGCCCAGTTCTCTGGAATCAGCTTGCCATACTCATATAGCGCATTGATGTCGGTGGCCATATTCATGGTAATCACATCAGCAGGCAGGCCGTCAATCACTGAGCGGGCTTGTTTGCTTGAGCCACCGTGTGACATTTGAATTTGCGCTGCTTTATTGCCTTGCTCTTGCCAGTGTTTCTGGAAGGCAGGGTTATAGTCTTTATAGAAATCGCGCATCACATCATATGAAACGTTCAAAAGTGGTGCGGCTTGCAGCGTAGCTGCTGCGCTAAAGCCTAAAGCAAAGAGTGATGCAGTGAACAAGCGTTTCATATCGCGATCCCTTGGATGAAGAGTAGAAGAACTCACTATAGGGAGAGCTTGTTATGCTGTAAAAGAATTAAAAGTAATTTTGATATTCTTTTTAGGATTAAAAAAGCCCTCGCAAGGAGGGCTTTTTGAGCAGCTAGATCCAATTACATATTTGGATAGTTCGGGCCGCCGGTACCTTCGGGTGCCACCCAAGTAATGTTTTGCGCAGGATCTTTAATATCACAGGTTTTACAGTGCACACAGTTTTGCGCGTTGATCTGAAACTTCTGCTCACCGCTTTCCTGAGTAACGACTTCATACACGCCTGCTGGGCAGTAACGCTGCGCAGGTTCATCGTACATCGGTAAGTTTTTCGCCAGAGGAATGCTCGCGTCTGCCAACTTAAGGTGGCAGGGCTGGATTTCTTCATGGTTGGTGTTGGATAAAAACACCGAGCTGAGCTTATCAAAGCTTAACTTGCCATCGGGCTTTGGATAAGCGATTTTTTTCGACTCAGCGGCTGGTTTTAGCTTGGCATAGTCTGGCGTGGTATCGCGTAAAGTGAATGGAAGCTTACCGCCAAAAATATTCTGATCAACATAGTTAAAAGCGCCACCGAGTACGGCGCCAAATTTGTGGATGGCGGGACCAAAGTTACGGCTGGTGAATAAATCTTCATACAGCCAGCTGGTTTTAAATGCATCCACATAAGCCGTTAGTTCATCACCACCTTCACGGCCAGCAAAAACTGCATCAGCTGCAGCTTCAGCCGCTAACATACCTGATTTCATTGCAGTGTGGTTGCCTTTGATTTTGGCAAAGTTGAGTGTACCTAAATCACAACCTATTAAAGCACCACCTGGGAAGACCATTTTCGGTAGTGAGTTTAAGCCACCTTTAGCAATAGCACGTGCGCCATAGGCGACACGGGTACCGCCTTCAAGGTATTGGCTGATCACTGGGTGATGTTTATAACGTTGGAACTCATCAAAAGGAGATAAGTAGGGATTGCTGTACGACAGATCAACAATTAAGCCGACAACCACTTGGTTGTTTTCGGTGTGGTAGAGGAATGAACCACCTGGGTTATCATCATCCAGCGGCCAGCCAGCAGTGTGTACCACTAGGCCTTCTTCGTGTTTAGCTGGGTCAATATCCCAGATTTCTTTGATACCCAAGCCGTAATGCTGGGCATCGGCTTCGTTATTAAGGTTATAGCGGCTGATCAGTTGCTTACCAATATGACCACGGCAGCCTTCAGCAAATAAGGTGTATTTAGCACGCAGTTCCATGCCCGGTGTGTACACACCGTCTTTAGGGTTACCGTCACGGTCAACACCCATGTCACCGGTTAAAATACCGTAAACTGCACCGTCTTCATTGATCAATGCTTCTTGTGCGGCAAAGCCTGGATACACTTCGACGCCTAAGTTTTCGGCTTGCTCAGCTAACCAACGGCATAAATTACCCAAGGAAATAATATAATTTCCTTCATTGTGCATGGTTTTTGGCACGAAAAAGTTAGGAACTTTTTGCGCTTTTTCCGCGTTTTTAAGTAAATAAATGTCGTCGCGCTTCACCGGAGTGTTGAGTGGAGCACCTAATTCTTTCCAATTAGGAAATAATTCATCGAGCGCGCGTGTCTCAAAAACTGCGCCAGAGAGGATGTGGGCACCGACTTCAGAGCCTTTTTCAACGACACAAACGCTGATCTCTTGGCCAGCGTCAGCTGCCTTTTGTTTGAGTCGACATGCGGCTGAAAGCCCCGATGGGCCTGCACCTACGATGACGACATCGAATTCCATAAATTCGCGTTCCACAAGCTATCTCCTGCACACGTTGTTCATTATTTTATTTTTAATGCGTGGATCTTTCACATTAATAGTGAGTGTTTTGTGCATTATATCTATCACGGCGCGCTCTTCCAATGCAAACGCTCGTTTGAATTTGTTTGTAGCCTGTTTAGAATACCCTGAAAAAGCCATTTGCAAATGGTCTGTTCGTGTCTTGACCCATTTGGACGTTACGTTCAAGATAACAAAAGATGTGTACTTATTAGATGGGTTAGTTATATATTCGAGCAAGCGCATCATTCATGCCAAGTCTGTCTTGGTACTATTATTTATTCACCCGGGATATCGAGGAAACCATGAAGGTTCTAGTAGCTGTCAAGCGAGTGGTTGACTATAACGTGAAGGTTCGCGTTAAAGCGGACAACACTGGCGTTGATCTCGCCAACGTTAAAATGTCTATGAACCCTTTCTGCGAAATTGGCGTTGAAGAAGCCATACGTTTAAAGGAAAAAGGTATTGCAACTGAAGTTGTTGCAGTTTCTATTGGTCCAGCAGCTGCTCAAGAGCAACTGCGTACAGCACTAGCTCTTGGCGCTGACCGTGCAATCTTGGTTGAGACTGCAGAGGAGCTGAGCTCTTTAGCAGTGGCTAAGCTGCTCAAGGCTGTGGTTGATCAAGAGCAGCCACAGTTGGTGATGCTGGGTAAGCAGGCTATTGACAGTGATAACAACCAAACCGGTCAAATGCTGGGTGCATTAACAGGTTATGCGCAAGGTACTTTTGCTTCTAAAGTTGAAGTATCTGGCGATAAAGTGAATGTCACTCGTGAAATTGATGGTGGCTTGCAAACTGTTACGCTGAATTTACCAGCTATTGTCACCACTGACCTGCGCTTGAATGAGCCACGTTATGCATCACTGCCTAACATCATGAAAGCTAAGAAAAAGCCGCTGGAAACTATTACTCCAGATTCTTTAGGCGTTTCTACCGCGTCCACAGTTAAAACTTTGAAAGTCGAAGCACCGGCAACACGCAGTGCAGGTATCAAAGTGGCAGATGTGGCTCAATTGGTCGAAAAACTGAAAAACGAGGCGAAGGTAATTTAATGTCTATTTTGGTTATTGCTGAGCACACTAACGACGCTCTGGGTGCTGCTACCCTGAACACCGTTGCCGCAGCGAAAGCGATTGGCGGTGACATTCATGTACTGGTTGCAGGTGCTAACTGTGATGCTGCTGCGCAAGCAGCTGCCAAGGTTGAAGGCGTAAGCAAAGTATTGTCTGCGGATAATGCTGCGTTTGGCCATCAGTTGCCTGAAAACGTTGCACCATTGATTGCAGAGCTGGGTAAAGGGTATTCACATATTCTTGCGTCAGCGACAACAAACGGCAAAAACATTCTGCCACGTGTTGCTGCATTACTGGACGTTGACCAGATTTCTGAAATTATCGCAGTAGAAAGCGCTGATACTTTTAAGCGTCCAATCTATGCCGGTAACGCAATTGCTACCGTACAGTCTAACGCTGCGATCAAAGTGATCACTGTGCGTGGTACTGGTTTTGATGCTGTAGCCGCTGAAGGTGGTTCTGCAAGCGTTGAAGCTGTCTCTGTGGGTGGTGATGCGGGTATTTCTGCGTTTGTAGGCGAAGAACTAGCAAAATCAGATCGTCCTGAGCTCACTGCTGCAAAAATCGTCGTATCTGGCGGTCGTGGTATGCAGAATGGCGAAAACTTTGAAATGCTTAACCGCGTCGCCGATAAGCTTGGCGCTGCTGTGGGTGCTTCACGTGCTGCAGTTGACGCAGGCTTTGTACCTAACGATATGCAAGTGGGCCAGACAGGTAAAATTGTTGCGCCAGAGTTGTATATTGCTGTTGGTATTTCCGGTGCGATTCAACACTTGGCGGGTATGAAAGATTCTAAAGTGATCGTTGCGATCAACAAAGATGAAGATGCACCGATTTTCCAAGTGGCTGATTATGGTTTAGTTGCGGACTTGTTCGAAGCTATACCAGAGCTTGAAAACGCGCTGTAAGCTGTATGTGTTGTAAAAAAGCCTGCTTAATTGCGGGCTTTTTTATGCCTGTAGATAGCTGTTATGGCCTTTAGCCAAACTCGGCCGCGTGCCAGCGACAAGCAGCATGACTGAAGGCTATAGCGCTTGTTGGCTTGAGGGTGTGTAATATAAGGCTCTTAAGTGATCAGTGAATGCAGTGGAGTGTTATGAGCAAGCGATTTGTACAGTGCGCTATAGTCGCAGCTTTAAGTTATAGCGCAGCATCAACGGCGCTGGCCAAGCCGCAAGCTTGTCATACCTTGGTGGCTGCCAGTTACTTTGCTCAGCCAGCAGCGACTCAGGCGCTGAAATCGAGCACTGATACTATGTCGCGACAGTTCAGTACTGAGTTTTTACAAAAACTGGCACAAACTTCACGCCTGAAGATCAAGTTGGTGGCTGCCGAGCAGGATACAGCATTGGCTGAAGTGCAAAGTGGCCGCATTGATCTAATTATAGGTGTGGATCAGCAAGCTGCGCAGGATCATCATTTAGATTATTTAGCACCGGCCTATATGCAAAAGAAATATGGCTTGTGGGTGCGTGTTGGTGAGCATCGTACGCTCAAGCAATGGCCTGAGCTGCTAGGGTTACGTGGTGTGCGCGTTGTGCCGCCGCAGCGCTTAGTTGACTTCGATCTGCAAGCGCAGCTATTCAATTGGCCAGTGCGTACTGCGCAGAGTCTTGAGCAGGCGGTGGAGAGGGTGTTAGCAGGTCGCTCGGATTACTTAGTCGCTGAAGAGCAGGGGATGCGTGACTATTTACGCCAGCATAATTTGCTGCGCCGCTTTGAGCTTATGGAGCAGCCGGTGCACACACAGAGCTTATATGTCGCGCTGGCTAAAGATTCAGCCTGTAATACAGCTGAACTGCGTCAAAAATTAAGCCAGAGTCTAGAGCGTTTACTCAAACCTGAGCGATGAGCCGGTATTGAGCAACCCCTCAATAAAAAGAGCCCAGTTCACACTGTGAACTGGGCTCTTTTGTGTTGCGGGTATTAGTTTCTTTGTTGCAGTGCAGCGATACGTACTTCTAAAGGCGGGTGGCTCATAAATAAACCGGCCAAGCCTTCTTTTAAACCGCCATTAATACCAAAAGCAGTCAGCGCCTTAGGCATGTCAGCTTCGATGTTTTGCTCGGAGCGCAGGCTGTTCAGCGCACTGATCATCGCTTGCTTACCGGCTAAATCAGCACCGGCTTCATCGGCACGGAATTCGCGGTGACGAGAGAACCACATCACAATCATGCTCGCCAAGAGGCCTAAGACCAATTCGGCAGCAATTGTTGCGACAAAGTAACCAATGCCGCGGCCATCTTCATTTTTCAAGATAGCTTTATCGACAAAGTCACCGAAAATACGCGCAAAGAACATCACAAAGGTGTTCACCACACCTTGCAATAACGCCATAGTGACCATATCGCCATTGGCAACGTGACCAATCTCGTGTGCCAGCACAGCTTTCACTTCATTTTGTGAGAAGCGATCGAGCAGGCCTTGGCTGACCGCGACTAAAGCACTGTTACGGTTCCAGCCTGTAGCAAAAGCGTTGGATTGCGGTGATGGGAAAATACCTACTTCTGGCATACCAATACCAGCCTTTTCCGCCAGTTCAGCCACCGTTTGCACTAACCATTGTTCTTGGCGGGTGCGCGGTTGGTCAATCACTTGGGTGCCGGTGCTGCGTTTAGCCATCCACTTGGAAATAAACAGCGAAACTAAGGATCCAGCAAAACCAAATACCGCACAGAAAATTAATAAATCGCCATGGTTTTGACCGGTAAAACGGTCCACACCCAGCAAGCTGATGGTGACGCTGGCAATTAACAGAACAGCAATGTTAGTCGCTAAGAATAAAAAAATACGCATCATGTGCGAAAAGCTCCAAAAGTGTAGACAGATAAACTATATAAGGGCTGCGCAGGCGCGCTTCAAGGGCATTACTGTTGCAAACTGTGTCTGTGCTTGGGCGCACAACGCAGTGTTGGAGTATGCCTTAAATTCAATGGTTCATTATAACAAAAAGGCCAGCCTGAAAAGTAGAGGCTGGCCTTTGATGCAGTCTTGTTAATCAAGCGTTTACTGGCGATAGGTTTTTAAGAAATTACCAATGCGACCAATCGCCTGCTCAAGATCATCCACACGCGGCAGAGTCACGACGCGGAAGTGATCCGGCCATGGCCAGTTAAAGGCCGTACCTTGCACGACGAGTAAGCGCTCAGAGAGCAGTAAATCCAAAACGAATTTCTCATCGTTATGAATTGGGCAGATTTTCGGGTCAATTTTCGGGAAGGCATACAGCGCCCCCATCGGCTTGACGCAACTGACACCTGGGATATCGTTGAGCAGTTCCCAAGTGCGATTGCGCTGCTCGAGTAAACGACCGTTCGGTAATACCAGGTCATTGATACTCTGATAGCCGCCTAATGCGGTTTGAATCGCATGCTGGGCCGGTACGTTGGCACACAGGCGCATATTGGAGAGGATATCCAAGCCTTCAATATAGCTGCGTGCACGATGCTTAGGACCAGAGACTGCGACCCAGCCCGAGCGGAAACCTGCAACACGGTAGGATTTAGATAAACCGTTAAAGGTTAAGCACAACACATCCGTGGCCAATGACGCAGTGCAAACGTGTACGGCGTCATCGTAAAGAATCTTGTCGTAAATCTCGTCTGAGAACACCACTAAGTTGTGCTGGCGCGCCAACTCGAGAATATCCAGCAGCACTTGTTTGGAGTACACGGCACCGGTTGGGTTGTTGGGGTTAATCAACACAATGGCTTTAGTGTTCGAGGTGATTTTGGAGCGCATATCATCGATATCTGGAAACCAGTTCGCTTGCTCATCACATAAATAGTGCACAGGCTTACCGCCGGCCAAGCTGGTAGCCGCAGTCCACAGCGGATAGTCCGGTGCTGGAATCAACACTTCGTCATTGTTGTTGAGCAGCGCTTGCAGGGTCATCACTATCAGCTCGGAGACGCCGTTGCCCAGATAAATGTCTTCGACGCCAACGCCTTCAACATTTTTCTGTTGGTAGTACTGCATAATGGCTTTGCGTGCACTGAATAAGCCTTTGGAGTCACTGTAACCCTGCGCCGTGGGTAAATTGCGCATCACGTCTTGCAGGATTTCTTCTGGTGCTTCAAAGCCAAAGGGTGCAGGATTACCAATATTAAGCTTTAAAATGCGCTGGCCTTCGTCCTCAAGACGTTTGGCGTGTTTCAGTACAGGGCCTCGGATGTCATAACAAACGTTAGCGAGCTTGTTCGATTTGCTGAACTGCATGGTATTGAGTATCCCGATAAAATAGGTCAATAAAGGGGCGTTCTGTGAAGATGGAGCACTGATGAGTGCAGCAGATAAATCGCCCGTGTCCTCGATTGCGGCACTGCATTGCAATATGTAGAGAGGCACTTAAAGATGCCTATCATACGACTGTGCCAGCAAAGGTGAAAGGGAGCGCAGTGCTTATCACTGTGCTTTATTTGGAGAATATGATGAAAAAGATTGAAAAAAGCGCCGAACAGTGGCGTGAACAGTTAACTGACGAGCAGTTTAGTGTGTGCCGTCTAGGCGGGACTGAGCGCCCATTCACTGGTGAGTACCAATCACCCAAGTTTCAGGGCATCTTTAATTGTGTGTGTTGTGGGCAGCCGTTGTTTGACGCCCAGCATCAATTTGACGCAGGCTGCGGCTGGCCCAGCTACTGGCAACCGCTCACGCCCGAGGCGGTGATTGAACACACCGATACCAGCCATGGTATGCAGCGTGTGGAAGTGGTGTGCTCACGCTGTGATGCGCATTTAGGCCATGTGTTCCCTGATGGCCCAGCACCAACGGGTTTACGTTACTGCATTAACTCGGTAGCACTGCTGTTACAGCCGGCTTAATAGATCGTGAGTCAGTGTGTGGCGCGCCTTAGGTCATGAGTGCGCGCGACAGGCTGCTGAGCATATACAAGGAGAGCTGGATGTCAGAGTTACTTAATGAGTTTTTACAGCGCGCTAATCAGGTGTTGCAGCAAGTTGAAACTTTACTGCCTAAGCCCACTGAGCCGATTGATTGGAATAGCGTGTCAGCTGCCAGTTGGCAACGCACCGGCAATAGCAGCTTTTTCCGCCCGATTCAGATTGGTGCGGATATTCGTTTAGCGGATTTATTAGGTGTGGAGCGCCAGTGCGAACAATTGCTGCGTAACACCCAGCAGTTTTTATGCGGCTTTCCGGCCAATCATGCCTTGCTCTGGGGTGCGCGTGGCACTGGTAAATCTTCGCTGGTGCGTGCTTTGTTAGCTGAATATGCCAATCAAGGTTTGCGCTTGATTGAAGTGGAGCGCAATGATTTAGCCGACTTGCCGATGATTGTTGAGTCCTTAGCGGATTTGCCGCAGCACTTTATTGTCTTTTGCGATGACTTATCCTTTGAGGCGGGCGAGGGCGATTACCGGATTTTGAAAAGTGTGCTGGATGGCTCCTTAGAGCGCGCGCCGGATAATGTGCTGTTATACGCCACCTCCAATCGCCGGCATTTATTGCCTGAGCAGCACAGTGATAATCAACATTGGCAGCAGGGTGATGGTGGTGAGCTGCATCCTAACGAAGCAGTGGAGGATAAAATTGCTCTGTCAGACCGTTTTGGTTTGTGGCTGTCATTTTACCCCTTTGATCAAGAGCATTATTTAGCTGTAGTGCAGCACTGGATTGCTGAATACGCTCAGCCGACTCAGCTGCAATGGCAGTTTGATGAGGTGGCGGCTAAAGAGGCGATCAGTTGGGCCTCCGCGCGCGGTAATCGCAATGGTCGTTGCGCAGCCCAGTTTGCTAAGCAGTGGGTCGGTTTGCGCTTGCTTGAACAACTCGCTGAGTGATAGAGAGCGCTTGCTGAATGCGCGCTAGTATTGGGTTAATACCGTGCAGGCTTTATACTGCACGGCTTGTTTTTAAGGGGATACCGTATGACCACGCCGCACGTTGAACAGCATTTACAGTTACTTGCCCACTTGCGCACAATTTTAGTTGCAGTGGCGGATGCCGAAGTCGTCCCGGAAAATCACCATGCGCTGTTCTTAGAGCGTTTTGATGAAATGGTGCTGGATTTACGTGAGAGCACTGAAGACTTGTATGTCGGCCAAGATATTATGAGCCAGGTGTTTCAGCGTTATCCGCAAATCGCGCATTTAGTGCCGCGTGATCTGTTGTGGTTCTTTGGTGGTGATTGCTTACACTTTATGCCAGATGAAGAAATTGAAAAATACCAAGAGCTCGAAGACCGTCGTTATGCTGCCTTGGAAAACGGCGAGGATTTTGATTGGAATCATGAGATTCAATTGATGTTTATGCCAAAAAACGCTGCAGAGCATTAATTTCAAACTATTTTCATAATAGTGCTTGACGGGTATGCGATCTATCCGTAATATGCGCACCACTTCGAAGCAATACTGAAAAGTACATAAGCAGATGAAGTTGCAAGCTTTAAGAAGCTGAAGGATGCGTCCCCTTCGTCTAGTGGCCTAGGACACCGCCCTTTCACGGCGGTAACAGGGGTTCGAGTCCCCTAGGGGACGCCAGTTTTTGCGGGAATAGCTCAGTTGGTAGAGCACGACCTTGCCAAGGTCGGGGTCGCGAGTTCGAGTCTCGTTTCCCGCTCCAAATTTGGCGTCAAGCTAAGAAAGAAAGAGCCTAAGGGCTCTTTTTTTTCGTCTACAGTTTAAGCCCTTGATTTGATTGGGTTTGCTGCGTTTTGTCTGAGCCGTCCTGGCTGTGTTTTATTTTTTTCCAGACCTGATTTAATCTGATTTATACGTTAATCATCCCGCTTTAAATGCGTGCTAAATCGTGCCGTTTGGAAATCGGTGACCAAACGGTGACCGATTGGTGACAAACAAGCAAGTCACCGACCTGAGTGGTGACACCGACTGTGATTTTAGCTTCTGACGAATTTGGTCAACAATAGTTATTAGAACCACGAACCTGATTGTGATTTTTACTTGTGTGATCAGCCATACTCAAGACCTTGAGTGCAGGCTATAGCGTGTTTATTTTGCTATTTTGGTGAGTCTATTTTACTCAACTGCAGTTTTCTATTTAAAGCCAGCCAAGAATCACTATTGCAACTGCTTGTTCTGCAGTGTCAGGACGGTGTCACGCCCGGGATTGTAATAGCGCAGCATACGAGGGGCGACAGCTCACACTTCACCTGCATACCCATTGCTTGCTGACAGTGGTTGGCCTTGACTCAAACAATGACTGGAAAGCGCTGGGCAACTACCTTGTGCCCAGTACTGTTATTTATTCGGCCTATCGTGGCAAGCTACAGTCTTTTATTAAAGCGGCGTTTGATGCAGGCGAGTTGACCTTGCCGCCAATAATTTAGGCAGTGCAGTTTTGGTCGATGTATCGGAGTCTGTACAAAAACTGGTCAGGTTGTTACCGAGTCATTACCAGTAGCACTTGCGTCATCATCCTCTCTGTACTCAAACAAATCACTCACCTGACAATTTAGAAAGCTACAGAGCTTATCTATTGTTTCAAAATCAATCCGCTTGGATTCTTCGTTATACAGTTTGTGTAGCGTTGTTTTGCTCAGTTTTGTAGCTCGAGCGACATCTGCAACCCTGAGCTTTTTTTCAGCCAACAAAATCGGCAATCTAAAAATTATCATAAAATACCATTTAGCAGGTAAAAAGTACTTGCATCGTGTTAGTAATGTGCTTATATTGACCATCAAGGTAAAAAATAACATCTTAATGGTAAAAAGTACGAGGTAAACATTATGACATACACATACCTAACTACCCAAGAGCTAGCTTCTAAGATTCGTTATGACGTAAGAACGATTCGAAATCAGCTCAAAGATAGTGTTTTGGTTGAAGGGGTGCATTACATCAAACCTTTCGGTGGTCGCAAGATTCTGTATCTGTGGGAAAACATTGAAAAAGACATGCTGAAGTGCATTACCGAAAATATGATCGGTGTTGCTTTGCAGTAAGGGGAGGGTGAAGTCATGGCATCAGTACGTGCAAGAAATGGAAAATTAGTGGTTGATTTTCAGTATATGGGCCAGAGGTGTCGTGAGCAGACAGTGCTTGATGATACGCCGGCTAATCATCGCAAGCTTATGCATGCGATGACAAAAATAGAGGCTGAAATAACCCTAGGTATTTTTGAGTACGGGACGTATTTCCCGAAAAGTAAAAAAGCCAAACAATTCAGCAATATTAGGCAAAAAGTTGAGGCTGCTAAAAGTGGTACGCCTCTATTTGAAGACTTTGCTAAAACTTGGTTTTATGAAAGACAAATCGAATGGAGGGATAGTTACCAGAGAAAAATTCAGACCATGCTAGATAAATATTTAATGCCGTTTTTTGCATTAAAAAATATTGAACAAATTACTAAGCCAGATCTTCTAGAGTTCCGCGCCTCTCTCGCCAAAGTGAAACACGGAACACACCAGAAGAGTCTGGCAGCATCAAGGATCAACCAGATCATGACACCACTAAGAATGATACTTGAAGAAGCTGCTGATAGGTATGGTTTTGAAACGCCTTACCGAGGCATTAAAAACTTAAAAGAAAAGAGAACTGAGATTGTACCTTTTGATTTGGATGAGATTTATCGGTTTCTAGCCACTGTTAGGCCTGATTTTAAAAATTACTACACAGTACGTTTTTTTACAGGCTTAAGGACGAGTGAGATTGATGGGTTGCGCTGGCGCAACGTTGATCTTGAACGCCAAGAAATTTATATCAAGGAAGCTCTTGTAGACGGCAAGTTGGGTGATACAAAAACAGCTGATTCTAATCGGACTGTAAAAATGTCTTCTCAGGTTTATGAGGCTCTACAAAAGCAACATGTAGTAACCGCTGGTTGGGCTGATTATGTGTTTTGCGACAATGTGGGTAAACCCTTTGATTACCGCAATGTTAATCGCAGAATCTGGCATCCAACGTTAAAGCTTTTACAGATTAAGCCGCGCAGTGCTTATCAGACGCGGCATACCGCAGCCAGTTTATGGCTGGCATCTGGTGAGAACCCCGAGTGGATAGCTAAGCAGCTAGGTCACTCGAATACTGAAATGTTGTTTAGAGTGTATAGCAATTATG
>DATERP010000105.1:0-4291 GCA_035271385.1 Thiopseudomonas sp.
GGCTAAAAGACATCCAGCCCAGCAGCACCACTAATGGAATTAAGATCACCACATGCCAGCCGTCAGGTACCAGATCACGTACTCGATCTGGCAGTTGTGCCCACGCAAAAGCAAAGGTAACTATGCCTAAAGGAAGAATTAACAGCACAGCAAACACACCCAGCAAACCTAAAACCAGCACCACGCTGATCGCCACTGCGCCGGCATTCAGCCACACCCAAGGGCTGCCACTGGCGACCCATTTTTTCAGTGAAACCTTCATGTTATCTACTCCTAAATCTGTGCCAAGGCCGTATTACAGCGTGCTGTATTTGTTACGCAGTCGCTGGCGCACCAAGTCGGCCAAGGTGTTGACCACGAAGGTAAATAAGAACAGCACCAAGGCTGCCAGAAATAAAATGCGGTAATGACTGCTACCCAGCGCCGACTCGCCCATTTCCACCGCAATATTGGCGGCTAAGGTGCGCATGCCCTCAAAGATATTGGCATTCATAATTGGCGTGTTACCGGTGGCCATTAACACAATCATGGTTTCACCCACTGCACGACCCATGCCGATCATGACCGCCGAGAAAATACCGGGGCTGGCGGTGGGTAACACCACGCGCACCAGTGTTTGCCAAGGCGTTGCGCCTAGGGCTAAAGAGCCATGACTTAAGGATTTGGGTACGCCAAACAGCGCATCTTCGGCAATCGAGTAAATCGTGGGAATCACCGCAAAGCCCATGGCGAAGCCGACCACCATGGCATTACGTTGGTCAAAATCAATACCGATATCATTGCTCAGCCAACTGCGCATATCGCCATTAAAAAACCACAACTCCATTGGCTGGCTGAGGCTAAAGGATAACCAGCCCAGCACGGCTACTAACGGAATTAAGATCACCACATGCCAGCCGTCAGGTACCAGATCACGTACTCGATCTGGCAGTTGTGCCCACGCAAAAGCAAAGGTAACAATGCCTAAAGGAAGAATTAACAGCACAGCAAACACACCCGGCAGGTGGGTTTCCATAAAGGGTGCGAGAAACAAACCGGCAAAGAAACCTAAGATGACGGTAGGCAAGGCTTCCATCAGCTCAATCACTGGCTTGATCTTGCGCCGTACCGCAGGGGCCATAAAGTAGGCGGTGTACATCGCGCCACAGACGGCCAGAGGCACCGATAGCAACATGGCATAAAAAGCCGCTTTCAGTGTGCCAAAGGCTAAAGGCGTGAGGCTGAATTTCGGCTCAAATTCAGTGGAAGCCGACGAGGACTGCCAGGTGTATTGCGGCTCGTTGTAGCCTTCGTACCAGACCTTACCCCACAGCGATTTTAATGAGGTTTCGGGGTGTGGATTATCAATTGCATAGCGCTGAAACACACCTTGGGCATCCTGCAGCAGTAGCATTGAGGCACGTGGCGCTAGGGCTGCCAGCACAGGTGTACCGTCTAACAGTGGCTGATCAATGGCTTTCTTTTCCGCAGTGGTGTTGAAAATCCCTGTGCGGCCGGTGCTGTCAATCGCGACAAAGCCTTTGCGACGTTGTTCGGCTTCGAGTATCTGGATTGGTGCGTCGCCCAGTTTTAAGCTGCGAATCTTCGTCAGTTGCTGCTGATTATGCGCATCGCGCACCATAAAGAATTGAGTAATTTGCCCTTGTGAATCACCAACTAATAAGGATTGCTGCGCCAGTTGAAACACCATCTGGGTGACTTGCTGCCCAGGTTCAACCAAGGGCAGGGTATGCAGTAATTGAATCTGCTTGAGGTTGCGCGTGTCATAGACATCCAAACGACCGCTGCGGTGTAGAGCAAAAGTGTAGTGATGGTCGGGAGCAATCAGTAAACGTTGATACTGCGTACTGCTGGGAAATGCAATGGGCTCTAAACTTTCCTGCACGGCGCCGGTGATAAAGTTGGTTTTTTGGCGCAGCAGGCTCATCACCACTTCACCATCGCCGACTAAGCCAGCCAGCAGCATGCCGTCGGGCGCTTGCTGTTGAGTAATGTAAGTCAGAGGGCGTTGCTGTGTATCCAGTGTTAAGGATTGGCCATTAAACAGTTGAGTGACTTGCGGCTGCACCCCTAAGCGCTGGCCTTCGGCATCAAAACTCACTTTAAAACTGGTATCCACTGCCAGTGCTTGCCCGTTGCTTAAGCCGAGTAACAGGGTGTTATCGCCGGGTGTTTTCACTTTTAGGCTGGTGATTGCTGCGTCCTGTAGCGGCAATTGCTGTTCCGACACCGGCTGCCCATTGTGTGCATTGATAAACAGCAGTTTGCCGCTATCGGTGAGCAGTGCAGCGATCTCATTTTGTTCTTCGGTGAACATCGTCAAGATGTTGCTGGAGCGTGCAGGTTCTTGCAGGGTAAAGCTGCTGTCGTGTTGGATGCTGGCGCTTTTAAACAGCGGCATCACTTCATACAGCAGATAAAAGAAAATCAGCGTGATAGCGGCAATCACGCTTAAGCCCCCCAGTGCAATCGCGCGGCGTGCGCAAGTATCTTTCCATGCGCGCCATTTACGACGCGTGCGCATGCGGGGGCTGTTCAGCTCCTGCTCTAGTAGCGACGATATATCCTGCATAGCCTGACCCTTGAACGAAACATTGGAGGTACTTTAAGACCTTTGTGTGACAGTTAAATGACAAATAGAAAAAGGGGCCGAAGCCCCTTTCTTGCAGCTGTGAAATCGACTGTTATAAATCTAGATCTTTATATAAGCCTGCAACCACAGAAGCCGGCAGCGGTACATAACCGTCACGATTCACCACTTCTTGGCCTTGCTTGGATAGCATCAACTTAACAAACTCACGGTCGAGTGGTGCTAGAGCTTGGTTCGGGCGCTTGTTGACATACACATAGAGGTAGCGCGAGAGCGGGAAGTCGCCAGAGGCGGCCTGCTCAGGCGTTGCTTCGATAAACGGATCACCGGCTTTGGCAGCCAGCGGCACCGCGCGTACCGATGATGTGCGGTAGCCAATCCCTGAGTAACCTATGGCATTCAGTGATGAGGATACCGATTGCACTACCGAAGCAGAACCTGGCTGCTCATTGACGTTATTTTTAAAGTCGCCTTTACACAGGGCATTGTCTTTAAAGTAACCGTAAGTGCCTGACACTGAGTTGCGGCCATAGAGCTGAATCGGGCGACTCGTCCATGCATCGCTTAAACCCAGCTCACCCCAGCGCGTGACATCTTCGCCTGTGCTGCAACGGCGCGTTGAGGAGAAAATCGCATCCACTTGCGCAATTGTCAGACCTTCAATGGGGTTGTCTTTGTGTACATAAACGGCCAAGGCATCAATGGCTACTGGCACTGCAGTGGGGCGATAACCGTGACGGGCTTCAAAGGCTTGAATTTCACTGTCTTTCATTGTCCGTGACATTGGCCCCATATTCGCCGTGCCTTCAGCGAGTGCCGGTGGTGCAGTTGAAGAACCTGCCGCCTGAATCTGAATATTCACATTGGGATAGTTCTTTTTAAACTCTTGTGCCCAGAGTGTCATTAGGTTGGCCAAGGTGTCCGAGCCAATACTGGTCAAGTTGCCTGAAATACCACTGGCACGCTCATATTCCGGCAGCGCAGCATCCACTGCCGCATTGGCTGAGAAAGTTGAGAGTGCGCCACACAGAGTGAGGGCTGTCGCAAGTGCTGTCATTTTCACGGTCATGAATATCTCCGATTGATTCACCAAGCTGAACTGACACCTGTGTGCCAGCACGGAAGCCTGCGCCATCCGATGGGTTGAATACTAAGCGGGTTAGATGACAGTTTAATGAATGTGAAAAACCAAGGCTTTTGAAATGAACAAATGACAGAGTATGGAGGCCACTTTGCTCTGTCATCATTGATAAGCACCGGTTGTTTTAGCCAATGCCGCCTGATGTCAAGCTTGAGGTGCCAAAGATGTCATATACTGAATGCAACAGCTTCTGCTCGCGAGTCTATTGGGGAACAATATGCATTTAAATGAAGAAAATGCCATCCGCCAAGTGTTTGATCGGTACTTGCGTTTGTATGCTGCAGGCGAGGAATATCAATCAGATATGATAGCGCGCTTTGGTGGTGATGAGTTTATTGTTGTGCTGAGTGAGTTGCACAGTGACGAGGCGCAGGCCTATGCGCAGAGGACATTCATGTATGCCAGATATTCCAACAGATGGCTCTCAACCAGTGCAGCAAAAAAAGCCTCATATTCACTTTCATCTGCCCCATCCTCATATAGGACGGGTGTTTGGCAACGACTGGTTTGCACTCAAAGCAGAAGCGTTTGCGCGGTTCTTTGGCACACCGGTTTTTCTG
>DATERP010000106.1:0-20030 GCA_035271385.1 Thiopseudomonas sp.
GCCATCAATTTGGTAAGGACGTCCGAGTAAGCGCTCAGCTAAAGGAAAGTCAGCTGCAGCTAAAGCCGCGCGCACACGGGTGCTGCTCACGCGCTGCTGATCAATTTCGATGGTTGCTGTCGGTTCTACGCTAAAGCCACAACGCTGCCCTGCTTCTTGTAAAAAAGCAAAGTCGCCCGCGCGATCACAACCAAATCGAAAATCATCACCCACCTGCAAATGCTGAATACCTAGCGCATCAACTAGTACAGTTTGCACAAACTCCGCCGCACTGAGTTGGCGAAAACGTTTATTAAACGCAATACAGAGTACTTGATCAATGCCAGCATCGCGAAACAACTGCAGCTTATCGCGCAAACGTGTCAGGCGCACGGGCGCTGTTTCAGGATTAAAAAACTCACGCGGCTGCGGCTCAAAAATAATCACACAACAGGGCACATTTAAACGCGCAGCACTGTTGCGCAGGCGCGTCAATATCGCCTGATGCCCAAGGTGCACACCATCAAAATTACCAATTGTAGCAACGCACCCATGATGTGCTGGGCGAACATTGTGTAAACCGCGAACCAACTGCATATTTAATATCTTGTTAATAAAGTGTTTGATTATACCCACAGCCGAGGCTTTGGCGCACCTTTAGCCCGTTTAACGCCGTAGATGATGCATACGCATGCCACTAGCGAATAAAGTACCCGCAAAGACACCGATACCCGCGCAGACCAATACAGTGACTTTCCAGACCCGCTGCTGCCAGTCCCAAGTAAACCATTGGCTGCTGGGCTCATTTAACCACAACACTAACGCGATCATTGCCGCACACGCCGCTAATAAACGCAGCATAAACAGCATCCAGCCCGGCGCAGGACTATATACGCCCGCACGGCGCAAGCCTCTGAGCAATAAAGTGGTATTGAGCATACTGGCCAAGGATGTAGCCAAGGCTAAGCCCACATGCTGCAAGGGCCAAATTAAGATCAAATTCAGCACCATATTGACCACCATACAAATAATGGCAATTTTCACCGGTGTTTTTAAATCCTGACGGGCAAAAAAGCCGGGCGCTAAGACCTTAATCAACATAAAGGTTAACACGCCCAACGAATACGCTTGTAATGCAGCCGCTGCTTGCGAGACATCATTGGCTGTCATCGCGCCATACAAGAATAATGTGGCAATCAATGGCTCAGCTAATATAGCCAACGCCAGCGCAGCAGGCACACCCACCAGCAGCACCATACGCAAGGCCCAATCAATGGTGTTTGAGAACTCTTCTGGCTTAGCTGTGGCGTGACTGCGCGACAGAGCCGGCAGAATGACCGTACCAATGGCAATACCAAAAGCCCCCAATGGCAATTCCGATAAACGGTCAGCGTAATACAACCATGACACACTGCCCGTCTGTAAAAACGAGGCCAGCACCGTATCGAGTAGCAGGTTAATCTGACTCACCGAGACACCAAATAACGCTGGCAGCATTAATAACATAATGCGTTTTACACCGGGATCATCTTTAACCACTCGCGGGCGCGGCAGTAAGCGCATCTTCCATAAAAACGGCATTTGAAATAATAACTGCGCGACACCAGCAATAAATACACCCCAAGCCAGCGCCATCACAGGCTCTTCGAAAAACGGAGTTAAAAACACCGTTGAGGCGATCATCGACACATTCAGCAAGACAGGCGTAAAGGCCGGGACCGCAAAGCGCCCATAACTATTAAGAATGGCACCACAGAAGGCGGTTAGCGAAATCAGCAATAAATAGGGGAAGGTAATGCGCAGCAATTCACCGGCCAGTTGCATTTTACTGGGCTGATCATGAAACCCTGGGGCAAACAGCATAATAAGGTAGGGCGACATCACCACACCCAGCGCCGTGAGGGCAGTCAGAATCAAACCCAACATACCAGCGGTGCGATTGACCAACTGTTTTACATCAGCAAAAGAGCGCTGCTCTCGATACTCCGACAGCACCGGCACAAAAGCCTGCGCAAATGCACCTTCAGCAAATAAGCGGCGTAAGAAGTTGGGAATCTTAAAAGCAACAAAGAAAGCATCGGCTGAAGCGCCTGAGCCAAAGTAACTGGCGACCACCATATCGCGCACCATACCTAAGATGCGCGAGAGCATCGTCATGACACTGACCACGGCACTGGAGCGTAATAGGCTGGATTTTTTCAATTGTGTAGGTGAATCCGTCGCGTTACTCATGCTGCACTCTTCCAAATTCAGGCCGCAAGTTTAGTCGCTTGCCCAAAGGGATGCCATAAAGAATGCAGAGAAAGCATGCATTCTGTATTTCGCCTGCGTATACTTAGCTGATTAAGATTACTCGCTGGATAAAGTCGCGTATTGCAAAGTACTAATTCTATTTATTCGGCCACAGTAACTTGACAAACTATTCATTTGGTTGCATTATTCGCGGCCTATTTTGATACATTTATTTATTGAGTTTTCGAGGAGTACGACGTGGCCAACAGCCCTTCTGCCAAAAAACGCGCTAAACAGGCTGATAAACGTAGCGACCATAACGGTAGCCTACGTTCTATGGTGCGTACCTACATCAAGAATGTAGTTAAAGCCATCGAAGCTAAAGACTTAGAAAAAGCACAAGCTGCTTACAAGTTGGCTGTTCCTGTTATCGACCGTATGGCCGATAAAGGTATCATCCACAAGAACAAAGCTGCACGTAATAAGAGCCGTCTGAACCAGCACATCAAATTGCTGAGTCAAGCAGCTGCTTAATTGCGACAGCATGTTTAATAAAGAACCGGCTTAGGCCGGTTTTTTATTGCCCGAATTTTGTCATTATATAAAACACCCCTACCCATCATTACTGCGCGTATATATGCCGATGACTAGCAAATCATGCATGCACGGCAATGGTAGCTCGTGCCTTTAGACCGGCATGAGCGTTGCAAACGTCCTAACAGCGCTGCATACCAATACAAATATACTGTCTGACAGACAGCTGCCGGCCTAAAGGCGCGACCGACTTTTCGCATCTGCGCACGGATAAAATCCTAATTTTTCGGCCATAAAAAACCCCAGCACCTACTACAGGTCTGGGGTTTGATGTTAAGCAACTCGAACTTAGAGCGGCTTACCACGATTACCGCGCTGACTGACAAAGTCTTGCACCACAGCAATATCATTGGCTAAGACTGTGCAACGCTCTTCACGCTCAAACAGATCAGCCATATGGGCTGGCAATACTGGACTTGCAGTCGGTACAGCTTTTTTCACCGCATCTGGGAATTTAACCGGATGCGCAGTACCCAGTGTGACCATTGGCGTAGACAAGCTACGACGGCACTCACGGGCTGCATGCACACCAATTGCCGTGTGCGGATCCAGCAACTCGCCGGTTGTTTTATACACATGGGCAATAGTGGCACAGGTCTGCTCATCATCAACTGCTAATGAGTCAAACAACTTACGGGTTTCGGTCCAGCGCTCTTCAGCAACGCTCATCTCACCCGTCGCACGGAAGTTATCCATCAACTCAGCGACTTTTGCACCATCACGACCGTGCATATCAAACAGCAAGCGCTCAAAGTTGGAGGACACCATAATATCCATCGACGGCGTTAGCGTTGGGTGCAAGGTGTCTTTATCGTAGCGATTGCCACTCATAAAGCGATGCAAAATATCGTTACGGTTGGTGGCGACAATCAGCTGATTGATCGGCAGACCCATATTACGCGCTAAGTAACCGGCAAAAATATCACCAAAGTTACCGGTCGGCACTGAGAATGCGATGGAGCGCTGCGGACCGCCCAACTGCAATGCCGCATGAAAGTAGTACACGATCTGCGCCATGATGCGCGCCCAGTTGATCGAGTTGACCGCCACTAAGCGCGTACCTTTGAGGAACGACTGATCAGCAAAGCTGGCTTTGACCATCTCCTGACAGTCATCAAAGTTACCTTCAATGGCAATATTATGAATATTGTCACTGATCGCACTGGTCATTTGACGACGCTGCACTTCAGATACACGCTCGTGCGGATGCAGAATAAAGATATCCACATTCTCGCACTTACGGCAGCCTTCAATCGCCGCAGAACCGGTGTCACCCGAGGTGGCACCCATAATCACCACGCGCTCATTGCGCTTAGTCAGGAAGTGATCCAGTAAACGACCAAGCAACTGCAGAGCAAAGTCTTTAAAGGCCAAAGTTGGGCCGTGGAATAACTCTAACACCCACTCGTTACTTTCCAGTTGACGCAGTGGCGCTACAGCGCTGTGCTCAAACACACCGTAAGTATCTTTGAGAATCGCTTTAAAATCAGCATCGCTAATGCAGCCCGCAACAAAGGGGCGCATCACACGGAAAGCTAACTCGTGATAGGGCAAATCTGCCCATGAAGCAATTTCTTCAATCGTAAAACGTGGCAAGTTTTCTGGCACATACAAACCGCCATCACTGGCCAAGCCAGCGAGCAGCACATCTTCAAAATTCAGCGCAGGAGCTTTACCGCGCGTGCTTATATAACGCATAAGTAACAACCTTTATCAGAGTCGCTTAAATTGGGATTAATTCAACTGCTCTACACGGATACGCACAACTGGCGTCTGCAATGTTTCCAGCGCCTCTAGAGCAATAATAGCATCATTGATACGCTGTTCTTCGACACGGTGCGTCAGCAAAATAATTGGGATGGAGCCATCTGACTCTTCCGCTTCTTTTTGCATAATGGATTCAATATTGATACCACGCACCGATAAAATACTCGCCACTTGCGCCAACACACCAGGGTGGTCTTTAGCTTGAATACGCAGGTAGTAGGCACTTTCACACTGATCAATCGCTAAAATCGGATGATTGGATAACGCATCAGACTGGAAACCCAGCGCAGGCACTTGGTCCTCTGGCGCACTCGCCATAAAGCGTGCAACATCAACAATATCCGCAATCACTGACGAAGCGGTTGGCTCCATACCAGCGCCAGCACCGTAATACAAAGTGCTGCCCACTGCATCGCCATTGACCATCACCGCGTTCATCACGCCATTGACGTTAGCAATTAAACGATCAGCAGGAATCAAGGTCGGGTGTACACGTAACTCAATACCTAAATCGGTACGACGTGCTACACCTAAGTGCTTAATGCGGTAACCCAGCGCTTCCGCGTAGTTCACATCAGCTGTAGTCAGGGCTGTAATACCTTCGGTGTAAGCTTTTTCAAACTGCAATGGAATACCAAAAGCCACTGAAGCCAAAATCGTCAGCTTATGCGCAGCATCAATACCTTCCACATCAAAGGTTGGATCAGCTTCGGCATAACCCAGCGCTTGCGCTTCTTGCAGTACATCTTCAAAGGTGCGGCCCTTCTCGCGCATTTCGCTGAGAATAAAGTTACCGGTACCGTTAATAATGCCCGCCAACCAATTAATACGATTGGCAGCCAGACCTTCACGAATCGCTTTAATCACTGGAATACCACCAGCAACTGCTGCTTCAAAACCAACCATCACGCCTTTTTCACGGGCACGGGCAAAAATCTCATTACCGTGCACAGCAATTAAAGCTTTATTAGCAGTAACAACATGCTTACCGTTTTCAATGGCTTTGAGCACAATATCTTTGGCTAAAGTGTCACCACCAATCAGCTCGACAACCACGTCAATATCAGGATTGTTAACGATATCAAACACATCGTCAGTCATTTCAGTGGTACTGGTATCGCACTGCGGGTTAATTGAGCGCGCAGCAACCTGCACCACCTCAATCGAACGGCCTGCACGCCGAGAAATCTCTTCAGCATTACGCTTGAGAACATTAAAAGTACCACCGCCAACGGTGCCTAAACCACAAATCCCAACTTTAACTGGTTTCACGCTGCATCGTCCCCATCGTTAAATAAATTAAATATGCTCAAGATAGAATGAGCAACAAAAACACTGCACTGTACGAAGCCTATCGGTGTCGGTCAACCTAGGGCTGCATTTTTAATGCTCGCCCAGCCACAGCGCACACCACTAAACCCACTAGCGGGCTTTTATGCATAGCATGCGCTCAATTAAAAGGGCTAAGTTTAGCACAAGGGGTGTTAAAGCACTGCGCAAAAGTATGTGCAGCTCCCCTCAAGTTGACCTGAATGGGTTGGTATTTAGCTTTAAAACTCAGAATACACATAAGTGATGATTTTACTGCCCACCCTCATCAAAGCTCAGTACGCTGAAACAAGGCATATACATAAGGGCGTTCATGACCCTGCGGGCTCACAAACACTCAGCAATAATGCTAGAGGTGTACCGCAGACAATCACTACCGGCTTAATCCAGTGTTTGTACACTGCCACCATTGACGAACAACACCTGACCACTGACCCAGTGCGACACTGGTGCAGCAAAGTAAAGTACGGCACCGGCAATATCTTGCATGGCTTACGCGGGTAAAATTTGCTACCTGCCAACAGTCTTCATTGCGCACCAATTCACTCAAACGTGCCAAATCACACAATCTTGCATTAACTGATCCTCATTAAGCCTAACGGTACAGAGTTTATCGATTATTTATAAGCCGCTTATGACTGTTGTACACTATGCGCCATATTCCTTTTAGAAAATTAGAGCTGCCATGCGTCTTGATCGATTTATCTCTGAAACCACCGGCCTGAGCCGTAAAGAATCCGCTAAGGTCGTGCAAAGCGGCGAAGTGACAGTTGACGGCAGTGTACAAAAGAAAGGCTCTTTTCAAGTCCCGGAGAATGCCGAAGTGATCTGGGGCGGCGAGCGACTCGAAGTACTGGGGCCGGTGTATTTGATGATTAACAAACCACTGGGCTGTGTCTGCGCCAATCATGATTCAGCACATATGACGGTGTTTGCGCATTTAGACATTCCCATTTCCGATAAGCTGCACACTGTTGGCCGTCTCGATTTAGACACTTCAGGTATGTTATTAATTACCGATGATGGCAAGTGGTCACACCGCATCACCTCACCCAAGAAAAAGTGTGCAAAGGTCTATCACGCATGGGTCTCTGAGCCGCTGACTACAGAGAATATTCAGGCTTTTGCTGAAGGTTTAGAACTGACAGGCGAAACCACACTCACAGCGCCGGCCGTGTTGGAAATTATCAATGAGCGTGAAGCTTTGGTGCATGTACATGAAGGACGTTATCACCAAGTGCGCCGCATGTTTGCGGCAGTGGGAAATAACGTAGAGAAGTTGCATCGCGAACAGGTGGGTGAACTCAAGCTAGATCCTGATCTGACACCCGGCGATTACCGCTTTTTAACTGCAGAAGAAGTGGCTTTGTTTTAACAGATTACTTGGCCTACAACATGAACCCGTATTCTCGGGTTCAATACAGAGCATTTTACACCTCGAGACAGCCACACACGGCCGTCTCGGGTGTTGCCTAACAACTCGCCAACCCTTAGAGAATTGCCTCAAAAGATTCTGGCAAGATTTGGCCGCCATCGACAATAATGGTTTGTCCGGTAATAAAGCGCGCCTCTTTTGAAGCTAGGAAGCAAGCCGCGTGGCCAATATCTTCTGGCTCACCGAGGCTTTTCACCGGTATCGAATCAGCCATTTCTTTAAGATAGGCTTCGCCCTGCGCTTCTAACCCTGCAGTACGAATATTACCCGGCATCACCGCATTAATGGTAATACCTTCACGCGCACATTCCAGCGCAGCCGAACGCATAAAGCCCAACTGCCCCGCCTTACTTGCCGCATAGTGCGACCAACCGGGGTAACCCGTTACCGCGCCGGTAATCGATGAGGTGATCACGATGCGGCCATAATTGCGCTGACGCATACTTGGCAAAGCCGCTTGCACCATAAAGAAAGTACTGCGCAGATTCACATTCATCATCTGCTCCCAGTTCTCGATGGTCATGGTATCGAGCGAGGCTTGCGGGAAAATACCGGTGTTAGAACACAGCACATCTAAACGACCAAAGCGCTCAACCACCGCATTCACTACATTCTGACAAGCAGCCTGATCGGTCACATCCAGCGCCATAAATGTTGCACCCAGCTCATCGGCAACCTGCTGACCCGTTTGCGTATCGATATCCGCAATCACCACCTGCGCACCAGCGTTAACCAGCACTGCAGCAATCCCCTTACCAATACCGTTGGCACCACCAGTGACAATCGCGATTTGATCCTTTAATGAAAACATATAACGCCCTCAATTCATGTTGAATGTTGATGCACGCTAGCATAGTGGATTTGCGGATACCAATCTCGGCACAGATCAGTGTTTTACTATACCCTGCAACCTGACTGAATCGGCATTTGAGGTTCTGGCACCCGCGAACTTCCAGTCGGCAGGATCATAAAAAAGCCGACGCTAAGGTCGGCTTAGCTTTAGCCCAAATCAGCCACAGTCTGTTGGATTGCTAGCGCACTGCGGTGGATTTCTTCCATAATATGCTCAACCTCTTGCACTTGCTGGCGACTCAACGCCGCCACACCTGTCACAGCCGTAATGGCCGTTGATACTTGGCCGGTTAATGCGCGGTTTTGTTGCACTACCTCACCGATCTCAATCGTTGCTTTAGTAGTGCGGCCCGCTAACTGCCTAACTTCATCAGCAACCACAGCAAAACCACGCCCTTGCTCACCTGCACGCGCTGCTTCAATGGCGGCGTTGAGGGCTAACAAGTTGGTTTGATCAGCTAAGCCACTGATAGTCGCAACGATCTCTTCAATATTATGCGCCTGCTCATTGAGCTGATTGATGATAGCACTGGCTTGCTCTAAATCAGTGGAGACCTGAGTCGAGGTGTGCACTGATGCTTGTAAAGAATGATTGCCCTTTTCAACAATAGTTGAGGTCTCACTGGCAATCACACCCACTTCTTCAGAGATCGCCATATTGCGCTCAGACTGACGGACACGCTCGGTAATATCACTGGCAAACTTCACCACGCGCACAACTTTGCCCGCTTCATCCAGAATAGGATTATAGGTGGCTTCAAGCCAGATTTCGCGACCCAACGCATCAATACGTCGAAAACGTCCAGCCTTATGCTGACCAGCAACTAACTCCGACCAAAAACTTGGATTCTGCTGATAAAAATCAGCATCACAAAAAATCTTATGCGACTGTCCGGTCAATTGCTCTAAGCGATAACCCATCACATTTAAGAAATTATCATTGGCGCTGATAATGGTGCCATCGATCTTAAATTCAATCACCGCCATCGACTTTTGCAGTGCACTTAAAATCGCCTCTTGGCTGTTTAACCGCTGCTGCTTTTGCGTAATATCACTAGCGATCTTTACAATTTTCACCACTGTGCCGTGCTCATTCAGCACAGGAAAATAAGTCGCTTCCAGCCAAAGCGGCTGACGTTGTTTATTGAGCCGTAAAAAAGTCCCTGTTTGCGCAACACCTTGTCTTAATTGCTGCCAAAACGCTTTATACTCTGCAGACTCAGTCAAACCTGGCTCACAAAACAAACGATGGAAAGAGCCAATCACCTCATCTGATGAATAGCCAACCACTGATAAAAACTTACTGTTTGCTTCAAGTATTTCGCCCGTAGGGGAAAACTCAATGGCAGCAACATAGGATTGAATAGCACGGAGTATCAACTGAGCTTCGTTACGCTCATTCTGACAATCCTCCAACTCACGCCTAAGTGCTTTACTTTTAAACATATGAGTTCTCCTGGCAATAAAATATGGTGATAGCCCAAATTAAAACAAGAGGTTTTCTACAGCTAGGCAGCCATGTCCAACCACGAGCCTGCTTTTTGCAAAATTGATACGCAGTAATGCGTGGCACATCACTCGCATGCCTATGCTCTGACTCCACCCCCTGTGATACCTTTAAGCATGTTATTCAACACCTGCAGTTATCTTGGTTTTAATAATTGCCAAGCTGATAATGAAGCATACTGCACAGTATAAATGATATATAAGACACAGTATTCATGCGTCGTAAGAACTCGGATACACTGCGCTATTTAGCCGCAGCACTTAATGACGAGTGGAGACGAACTACCTATTAAGCGCAGTACCATTGTTTTAGGGATTTTAACTTATGTACTTGTTAGGTGAGCAATCAGCCTATGCGGACACGCTAACTAGCCGCTTACAAACTATTCCACTGCAGTTAGTCAGTGGCTTGCAGCCGTGTGGCCCAGCGATAGATGTCGAGCAATCCCAACATCTTGAAAATGACCTGCCACAGGATCAGCTGTTTATTATTGACAGCGGCGTCATTAATGGCGTGATTGACGAGCGCACCCTGTTTTATTTGCAAGAAGGCGACTTAATCGGCCTGCAACAGGGCTTAGATTTGCCGGGTGGCCATTACAGCTGCGAAGAGCCTGTGCGACTTATCCCCTATCAGCGCTCTGCAGTGCTTAAACATATTGCTGCGGAAAATGAGCGACAAGAACTTTTTCTATTCTATCTATTAGGTCAGTCCACCTTGTTTACCAAGACCATCGCCCGCCTAAGTCCACCTGATGTGCGCCCGCCCACTGGTTTTAAAAGCTTTGCAGCCGGTGAAGTACTCATCCAGCAAGGTGACACAGCTGAGCATGTCTTTATTATTCTTGAAGGCCATGCAGAAGCTTGGTTCAACGGCGAAAAAGTGGGCGATATTGCCAAAAATGAAATTTTTGGTGTCATGGCAGCGTTTACTAAAGAGCGACGCAGTGCCACAGTGATTGCCAGCGAACACAGTTCGGTGATGGTGATTCCTCAAGATCAATTTCTGGACCTGATGCAAAGCAACCCACACATTGCTCACTGCCTGATTGAGAATATGGCCCACCGCATTGAGCTTCTGAATAAAGAAATCGTGCGTATGCGCTGTCAGATCAAAACTGATACTGCCTACGATGCTGATAAGTCACTGACTTAAACAGTCCCTTACTCAGGCAAGCTACAGACTTGCCTGCAGTAAAAAAGCCATCACTAAACCGGTAAAACGTCTGCATTATCCAGCATAGACTGCTATTATTTGGCTTTTTCAGGCAGGGCATCCCATGCTGGAACGACTCTTTCAGTTGCAAGCCAACAATACGACATTTCGTACCGAGGTCTTGGCTGGTATTACCACCTTCCTGACCATGGCTTACATTCTCTTTGTAAACCCCAATATGCTGGCTGAAATCGGCATGGACCATGGCGCGGTATTTGTTGCCACCTGCTTGGCCGGTGCCATTGGCTCAGCCATTATGGGCATGGTCGCCAACTACCCGATTGCGCTCGCTCCGGGCATGGGCCTGAATGCATTTTTCACCTACACAGTGGTCGGCACCATGGGTTACTCATGGCAAGTCGGCTTGGGTGCGGTCTTTATCTCCGGTTTTTTGTTCTTCATCATGTCGGTGTTTAAAATCCGCGAGTGGATTATTAACAGTATCCCGATGCCACTGCGCTCAGCGATCAGTGCGGGAATTGGCTTATTTTTAGCGTTAATTGCCCTAAAAAACGCGGGCATCGTTGTCGGCAATAACGACACCTTAGTGACCTTGGGTGACCTTGCTCAACCCGGACCTATTTTTGCCACGCTCGGCTTTGCGGTGATTGTCGCACTAGCCTATCGGCAGATTACCGGTGCGGTGATGATTGGTATTTTACTGATCACGGTTTTTTCAATTGGCATGGGCTTTTCCAGCCTCAATGGTGTGGTCAGCATGCCACCGAGCATGATGCCGACGCTGCTACAGTTGGACATTGTAGGCGCGCTGGATGTGGGCTTAGTCAGCGTGATTTTCGCCTTCTTATTTGTAGATTTATTTGATACGTCCGGCACCTTAATTGGGGTGGCGCAACGTGCCAACTTGATTGATAAAGACGGTAATATGCCACGCCTAGGCCGTGCTTTATTAGCTGACAGTACCGCTACTATGGCCGGTGCCTGTATGGGTACTTCAACCACTACCAGCTTTGTTGAATCCGCTGCGGGCATTGCCGTTGGTGGCCGTACCGGTTTAACGGCGTGCGTGGTCTCGGCGCTGTTTTTACTCAGCTTATTCTTTGCGCCATTGGCCTCAGCGATCCCCGCTTACGCCACTGCACCGGCTTTATTTTTTGTCGCGGTACTGATGACCAGTGGTTTAGCTAAAATCGACTGGGATGACTTAACCGTTGCAGCACCTGTGGTGGTGGCGGCTTTAGCCATGCCACTGACGTTTTCGATTGCCAACGGCATTGCTTTTGGTTTTATCAGCTGGACTGCCATTAAATTGCTCAGCGGTCGCTGGAAAGACCTCAACAGCGCCATGTGGATTTTATCCACCCTCTTTATTATTAAATTAGGTTTCTTTCCCTGATGCCAAACACCGACTACTCTCCAGCCGCTTACGCGCAACAATTACAGACTAAGCAAACACGTTTACACAACCTACTCAGCGAATTTAACGCGCCTGAGCCACAAGTGTTTGCCTCAAGTGAGCAACACTATCGTTTACGCGCTGAGTTTCGTCTGTGGCGCGAAGGCGGCAAACGCTTCTATGCCATGTTTGCCCCTGGTGATAACCGTACACCGATTTTCATCAATACGTTTCCGATTGGCAGTACGTTAATTAATCAGCTGATGCCGCGTTTAGAAGCGGCTTGGAATGCGAGTGAAGCGCTGTCAGATCGTCTGTTTCAAGTGGAGTTTCTCACCACTTTATCTGGCGAAGCAATGATTACCCTGTGCTATCACCGCCCACTGGATGAAGATTGGCAAACGGCAGCTGAGCAATTAGCCAGCGATTTAAACGCCAGTATCATTGGCCGTTCACGCGGTAAGCGCACGGTGATTGGTCGTGATTTTGTTGTGGAAAAACTTAACGTCGCCGGACGCGAGTTTAGCTACCGCCAGCCTGAAGGTGCTTTTACCCAGCCTAACGGCGCAGTGAATACCCATATGCTCAACTGGGCCTATGAAGCACTGGGTGAGCAGCCAGATGATCTGCTGGAGCTGTATTGCGGTAACGGTAATTTTACCCTGCCGCTGTCCACCCGCGTGCGTAAAGTACTGGCCACAGAGATCAGTAAAAGCTCGGTCAATGCAGCCTTGGCGAACTTGGCTGATAACCAGATTGAGAATATTGAACTGGTGCGTTTATCTGCTGAAGAACTGACGCAGGCGCTGAATGGCGTGCGTGAGTTTCGTCGCTTAGCCCATATTGATTTAGACAGTTATGAGTTTGGCACGGTGTTTGTTGATCCACCCCGTGCGGGCATGGACAGCGATACCTGTGAGCTGGTGCGTCGTTTTGATCGGATTTTGTATATCTCCTGTAATCCAGAAACCTTGGCCGAGAATATTCGCCAACTCAGCGATACACACCGCATTACCAAGACTGCGCTGTTTGATCAGTTTCCGTGGACTGATCATATGGAAAGTGGTGTGTTGCTCGAGCGTAAGTCAGTCTGAAGATTTTGTAGAGCATTTTCTTGGCTATACGGCCATAGGTTGCGCCAGCAGCACTATTGCCGTTCTTCCCTCAATGAGCCCATCCTGAGCTCAATTCGGGCGCTACGCCATCCATGGCTACGCTCGTCACGGCAACAGTGCTGTTGGCTGTTGAGCATGGGTGGTGCTGGACGTTTTTAGAGCTTGATCGTGCTGGCTGGAATATTTTTTATACCTGCAAGCGTTAGGGTGCAGATCGTCCCAATAACGCTTTCAGCATTTCGCTATAAGCCAATCTTCAGCATCATGCGCCACAACCAGTCCAATACCGACGGGAACAATTGCGGTAATACAAAGCCAATCAGCGCAAAAATACCGATGCAGCCAAGTAGATAATTGCTGCTTAAAAACCCGCCATCGACATAGGTGAGCTGTCGATTAACGCTCAGCCACAACAAGGCTGCTGTCGGTACCGAGAAGAATAATGAGGCGCACAGGCCGATCAGACGTGATTTCATTGAGTTATCTGGATTTGATATTGTGTCACTGGATGTGATCAACGATGGTGTTACGAATATATAGTGTTGTGACATAAGGCCAAACTTCAGAACGCAGACTGATGCTGCGCTCTGAAGTTGATGGACTGGTTAATCTTAGAGATTAGGTGTCCAAGTCATGCCGAGTAGTACAGTGAAGCGGTCTTCGCGGTAGCCGTTTCCAGGTGCATACAAAGCACGCGTATAACCTTTATCAAAAATATTGGCTAAACGCAGATCAATACCTAAATCTTGTGTAGCTTGCCAGCTGCTACGTAAATCAAGTGTACCAAAACCTGCAATATTTTCGCGTTCAGTCAAAGATGTTTTTGGATTATAAACATCATCATTACTATTACTTACAACTCTCCATGTAGCACCAATACCGTATTGTCCAAGCTGCTTATCTAAATCATAGCTCAGAGTGCGCTTAGCAATACGTTTCATCTGTCGGCCTGTTGTACGATCACGAGAATCAATCAAGCTCAAACTCAATACACCATGTGCACCAAAAAACTCATGCTGTAAAGACGTGTCAAAACCATTAACACGAACTGTATCTACGTTTTCTGTTTGTCCTTGAAAAGTAATAGGATCAGAAATGTACGTTAACGAGTCACGTATATCGGTACGATAAATACTACTCTCAAGCCTTACTGTATCTGTCAACTGACTACGCCATTGCAGCTCGTAACTTTTTGATTTTTCTGGGCTAAGATTAGGATTACCTCTAGTCCAACCATCGAACGTCCAATATAGATCATTGAAAGTTGGAACTCTAAAACCTTCAGAGTACGAGAGAATAAACTCATTCGCCTGCCCTACAGGTAAGCTTAAAGCAGCATTCCAAGTATTAGCACTACCAAACTGCTGGTTTTTATCATGGCGTAAACCAATTTCCGTACCGAACAAGTCGCCTTTATAGCTGTGCTGAATAAAAGCAGCCTGATTCCAACGACTATTTTTTGTAAACGGATCGCTACTACGCAACTTATCTTTATTATAATCAACGCCTGCTAAGACAGTATGCTGATCATCTATAACAAAAGTATTTAACCAAGCTGCAGTCTCTCTATAAGTATTAAAGTCCTCAGCGGCATCAGATAACGTATCGCGGTTGCCAGATTTATCTTCACTATGTCCAAACTCTAAACGGCTAGTTAACTGCTCAGTAGCTTGTAATTCAAGGAAGGTAGATATAGAACTGACAGAAAACTCATCATATGGTTTTCTTGGCGAATAAACGTCGTATTCTGTTTTGCCACGCTGATCTAAAACATTAACGCCTGCACTTAATAGCTCATTAAATGTGTGCGACAAGCTAAAGCTAATGGCTTTATTACGATAGGCATCATGATCTTTGTCTACAGGCGTAGATTTATCTGTACGATCAAATCCGGTCATTTCATCGAGGCTAGCACTGAGGTTAAAACGCGTATCTTGATTACCACCAGAAATACCAGCACTACGCTCCCACACTCCTTTATTACCAGCCGCCACACGCACACGAGCTTGCAAACCTTCACCTGTACTACGTCGCGTAAATATCTGAATCACACCACCAATAGCATCAGAGCCATACACCGCAGAACGCGCGCCACGTAAGACTTCAACGCGCTCAATCTGTTCCAAGTTCAAGTGCTGCAGGCTAGCACCGCCAGCTGATGCAGAACCTACACGAACACCATCAACAAGCACTAGCGTCTGCGCTGTTTTAGTACCACGAATAGACACACTTGTATTACTTCCTCGTCCACCGTTTTGCACAATCTGCACACCCGGCACACGGGTCAACAAATCAGCCACATTCACCGGCTGCAAACGATCAATATCAGCACGGGTAAATACAGTTACAGCGGCGGTGGAGTCTTTACGATCTTCAGCGGTACGGTTAGCGGTAATCACTGAATCAGATAATTTAAGAGCTTCTTCAGTTTTATCAGCGGCATACAGATTGGCAGCGGGTAGCAAAGCTACAGCCAGCGCGAGGCGGGACAATTTCATTTAGGTAGATCCTCAAAATAGAAAAAACTTTTGAGGAGGGCACAAACAAGCGCTGGCGCCCAAATAACAGGCGGCACTTGACGGTGAAGCCCTCCGCAACACCAGTCGAAATCTATAAGGCAGGTCTCCGGGCTGACGAATATGTGCTCACCTTCCCAGCTTAACGCCAGTGGTATTTGAGCAAACTCGCACATATTTTTATGCGCATCGTGTACCGTTGCGGGGGCAGCGTAAGTCGCTTGTTGCGCTTAACTTCCCTTTTCAGGCTGGACTAACCAGCGCACCTTAAAGAATCAAAGTGCGCGCACAATAGACTCACCAGCACAATCGGTCAAGTTCTACTAAAACCAATACCCGCGCGCGCAAAAGTTTTACAGGAATAATCTGCACAGCCAAACACACCATAAAATACAGCGCATCAGCCAACAACATCACTGCTCAAAGGCCAGCGTTGTTATCTCTGTGGCAAGCGCAGCTATGGATGGCGTAGCGCCCGCATGGAGTCTAGGATGGACGATTGAGGGGAAAACAGCGATAACAATGCAGGCCCAATACACAAATCTAGCAACACAGAGACTAGCCAACAACATCACTGCTCAAAGGCCAGCGTTGTTATCTCTGTGGCAAGCGCAGCCATGGATGGCGTAGCGCCCGAATGGAGTCCAGGATGGACGATTGAGGGGAAAACAGCGATAACAATGCAGGCCCAGCACAAGAGCCTGCAAAAACACATCAAACCAAGCGCTGCTGTACCGCTTGCAAAATCCCTGCGGCATCAAGGCCGCATTCAGCGAGCATTTGCGCTGGCTGTGCGTGCTCAACATAGCTATCGGGCAAGCCCAACTGTAAGAGCGGTATGTGTATTTGCTCAGCGGCGAGGAACTCACCCACTGCACTGCCTGCGCCACCCATGATTGCGTTTTCTTCAATGGTGACAAACAAGCTGTGCTCTTTGGCCAAGCGCTTGAGCAGCGTCTCATCTAAAGGCTTCACAAAACGCATATCCACCACTGTGGCATTGAGTTGCTCAGCGGCCTCTAAGGCTGCAGCAAGCTGTACGCCAAAGACTAAGATAGCAACACCCTGCCCCTCACGACGCACCACGCCTTTACCTAAAGCTACGCCATCTAAACTTGAACTGATCTGCGCATTCGGGCCGGTACCGCGTGGATAACGCACGGCTGCAGGGCCCACATGGTGGTAGCCGGTGTTGAGCAGTAAGCGTAATTCGTTTTCATCGCTGGGCGTCATCACTACCATATTGGGGATGCAACGCAGGTAAGAAATATCAAAGCTGCCCGCATGGGTTGGACCATCTTCACCGACAAGACCAGCACGGTCGACGGCAAACAGCACATCCAAATCTTGCACTGCCACATCATGAATCAGCTGATCATAGGCGCGCTGCAAGAAGGTCGAATAAATTGCCACCACAGGTTTGGCACCTTCACAGGCCATACCCGCAGCTAAAGTCACCGCATGTTGCTCGGCAATCGCTACATCAAAGTAACGGGTTGGATATTGTTCGCTAAAAGCAATCATATCCGCGCCTTCTTTCATCGCTGGCGTGATGCCGAGTAAACGCTCATCCTGCGCTGCCATATCACACAACCACTGCCCAAATACGCTGGCATAGCGCGGCCCGGTGGGCTTGCTTGGCGCAGCAGATTTCTTGGTCATGGCATGGTAAGTAATGGGATCTTTTTCCGCCGGAGAAAAACCCTTACCTTTTTTGGTCACCACATGTAAAAACTGTGGGCCTTCCAGCTCGCGCATATTGCGCAGCGTAGTTAACAAGGTCGGCAAATCATGTCCATCAATCGGGCCAATATAATTCCAGCCCAACTCTTCAAACATAATGCCTGGCGCAAGTATGCCTTTGGCATGCTCTTCGGTTTTACGGGCAATTTCCCAGGCGCCGGGTAAGCGCGAGAGAATTTTCTTACTGCCTTCGCGCATCGTTGAGTAAGTGCGACTGGTGAGAATTTTAGCCAGGTGATTGGATAAGCCGCCAACATTATTCGAGATCGACATATCGTTGTCGTTGAGAATCACCAGCATATTCGCACCGGTTTCTGGTGCGTGATTCAGTGCTTCAAAGGCCATACCGGCGGTCATTGCGCCATCGCCAATCACTGCCACACTTTTCCGCGTACTGCCTTGCAGCTTAGCGGCAATCGCCATGCCTAATGCAGCACTGATTGAGGTGCTTGAATGCCCTACACCAAAGGTGTCGTACTCACTTTCACAGCGGCGCGGGAATGCGGCTAAACCATCTTTTTGACGGATGCTCAGCATCTGCTCACGACGACCGGTGAGGATCTTATGCGGATAGGCTTGATGACCCACATCCCACACTAAACGGTCGTCTGGCGTATCAAATACGTAGTGCAAAGCTACGGTCAATTCAACCACACCTAAACCTGCGGCAAAATGTCCGCCGGTTTGACCAACACTCCACAAAAGGAATAGACGCAACTCATCCGCTAAAGTGACCAGTTCGCTTTCAGACAGCAAACGTAATTCTGTCGGCGTCAACGCACGGTCTAACAGTGGCGTAATGGGGCGTTCTGCAGGGATTTCATGAAAAGTCGTAGGCATTGATATGTCGTGTTAATTCATCAAGAGGGTGAAGTTTACCTTAAAGTGTACAAAGTCCACAGTGCCGTACTCGGTAATCATAGATTTAGTCTGATTATTGTAAAAATTTAGGCAGTGCCGGCCTGATAAATAATGCATTTCTGCTAAAGTAGCGTGTGGCGTAAAGACATTTTAAGCGTTCACTTCACTCAACAGGTCACATCATGATTGCAAGCATGCTCTTAAATGAAACCACGCTCTTATGGGGCTGGTTGTTGTATGGCCCAATCCTTTTATATGCGGCACTGCGCGCACCTTGGGTCGAGTTATTCAGTGATAATCGTCGTCAGCATTTATTGTTTGGTACAGTATTTGTGTTGTGTATTTTATGGCTGGTACGCCGCGACTTCCCAACCGGCTTATCCTTTCACTTTATCGGCATGACAGCAGTGACTTTACTGCTGGATTGGCCGTTAGCCATTCTTGCCGGCTTTATTGCGCAATTAGCTTTGCTGGCGCTGGGTAAACAAGAGCTGAGCGTCCTGGGCATTAATGGTTTGTTGTTGATTGTATTGCCGGTCTTTATCAGTCATCTGTGTGCGAGATACTTAGAACGCCTACAGCCTGAAAACTTATTTATGTATATCTTTTTTTCAGGCTTTTTCCCCGCAGCTTTGACTGCCACGCTGTGTATCCTCTGCGCTACGGCATTATTGTGGGGTAATGGTATTTATGAGTTTCCACCTTGGCTCGATGACTTTGCCGGCATGGTGCTCTTGGTGGCCTTCCCTGAAGCGTTTATCAACGGTATGGCGGTCAGCGCTTTTGTCGTATTTAAACCCGAATGGCTGGAAACCTTTCACTACAGCCGCTATTTACAAGCGCCATGGAATGACAAGTCTAAACCCTAAGCAGCATGTGCTTGTCTAGTACCCAGCGCTGGAGTGTGCGATGAAACTTTTGATTACTGGCGGTGCTGGTTTTATTGGCTCAGCGCTGATTCGTTATCTTATTCAACACACAGATCACACTGTGCTGAATGTCGACAAGCTCACTTACGCTGGCAATCTGGAGTCACTGACTGAAGTGAGCAATAACCCGCGCTATAGCTTTGTACAGATAGATATTTGCGATCGAGCGGCATTGGATCAAGTGTTTACCACCCATCAACCTGATGCTGTGATGCACTTGGCGGCAGAATCCCATGTGGATCGCTCGATTGATGGTCCTGCGGCGTTTATTGAAACCAACATTGTCGGCACTTATACCATGCTGGAAGCCGCCCGCGCATACTGGCATACACTTCCAGAGCCGCGCAAAATAGCCTTTCGCTTCCACCACATCAGCACCGACGAAGTCTACGGCAACCTCCCGCATCCAAACGACGAGCCCGCGGACTGCCACGGCTTACAGCCTCGCAGTGACGTACTGCCTTTATTCACCGAAGAAACCTCATACGCTCCAAGCTCCCCTTACTCTGCTTCAAAAGCATCGAGCGACCACCTAGTCAGAGCTTGGCTGCGCACCTACGGTTTCCCAACGTTAATCACTAACTGCTCCAACAACTACG
>DATERP010000107.1:0-14358 GCA_035271385.1 Thiopseudomonas sp.
GACCAGGCGGGCTTGCTTCTGGGTGCTGTTTTCTCTTTTACAAGTCTCTTTAATACTGAGGAAAGCGCGCATAGTAACTATGGCTGCGCAAGCTGTGAAGTAACTGGATGGACAGAAACCTCAAGAAACGTTAGGGAAACTGTGATTAACCCAACGCTTATTGATATTCATGGGAATCATAGGAAACTTAATGAATGAAAATTAAAATATTGTTAATTGTTTTTTTGGGTTTATTATCATCTTGTGCAAGCTATCAAGTTGAATATGGAGTTGTGTCAAAAGCTGGTGTGGTTTTTTACCCTCTTTGTGAGCGATCTCAACAACGAATAACTGATTTAAATCGTACAAGCTTTGATATGCCGGATTTTGTTAAGGCTGCACCTTGTAGGAACTGGCCTGATTATAAAACAAACATAGATAAAAGCTCTATTTCCATAGAGTTTCCTTCAAGAATTAATATGGGTGATAAGGTTTTAATCGGAGGGTCTTTAGGTTTAAGTATAACGGGGCATGACTCTGGCAAATGGCACTATTACTCCAACCCTGAACGCATGCTCGAAGACTATGCCAGCGTTGTTTATTCAGCTTGGCCTTGGTATATGCTTGCCACTGACTATTCTTGGGTAGAGCGAGCAGGAATGCGCTGCTTACGTTTACCTGTTGAGTTCGATAATGGAGTGCTTCGTTCTCGCCGCATGGATTACTTCTGTTATGAATCCATCAGTGGCTATCCATACCCAATCCATCTACATGCATGGGAGCGTCTACCGACGGGTAGTACAGGCGGTACTGACTTTGAAAAAGTATTGATCGAGCCTATTTTAGACAGTATGCAGATCAATCCTGCTGACCCACAAATACTGGCTCAATATCAGTCTAAGCGCGAACAGATGTGTCGAGATGCCAAGTTGTTTTATGACACTTACGGCATGCAAGGTAAGGGGTTAGGTGGTGGTGCGCATATGCGCCGTACTATTCGATATTTGCAAGACTGCGGACATGAGATTGCCTATTTGCCGGAAATAAAAAGGCTTTACGATCTGATTACAATAAAAGGCAAGGTCATTGGTCTGGCGGGGCAACAGGAACATCTCGGTGTGTTTGAGGATTTTTCATACAAAAATCAAAATACGTATTCGAATTATGGACGAGGAAACTTTACCAAAGATGTGCGCTTGCTCTCTGATCACGAGTTTAAAGAGCTTAAACAAACCTTGCTGGCCTTAAGACCGCGCAGCATTGACACACCTTTCCATTACCCCGGTACATGGTATGGACTTGCTCCATCCTATGAAAAGCGGTCGACTGATGGTTTTGGTATTCGCCAGCATCCAAAGTACGGCACTGTGATTGATATGACTGATTTAGTCTTAGGTCATGCGCGTATTAGTTTTATAATTGATCAATAACTTTCAAGGAAGAAATAACATGAAAAAAACACTGATAGCAGCATTAATCATAACCTTAAGCGGCTGTGCTGCAGGTGGTAAAAAAACAGAGGCTGATATTTATCAAGAGGCCGTGACAGCTGTGTCCTCAGGCACAGGGCGAGCTCAGGTCGATTTAGTGACAGTCGATATTCCAAGCCATGGAGCGATTGCCGACCTTGCTGTTATTGGCTTAGGTGGCGGTGCTAATGCGACCTATCTTCGAGAGCTGTTAACACAGCTGAAAACAACATCCAATCAAGCTGTATTAATCCAAGGCAGCAGTGCGTCACTGAACTATGCCGTCATATCCAATGCAGTAAAAGATATGAATTTATCAGGTGTTCATATTATTTATTCTGGTAAAAGCGCCAAACAAGATCAAATAGCTCAAGCTATTAAAGAAAGCGGCGCCAGTTATTACTTTATTGATAAACAAAAATAACTGATTTAAACCAATTTAACTTTAACGCAAATGCGCCAGTTTTTGAGCAGTGATTACCTGTTTGGCAGCCTTAGCTTAAACTCAGATCAGATGCACAAGAGTTTGGGCTATGGGCTGCTTTAGGTTTGCCTTTTGATGCGATGGATATTGCTTTAGGTTACCAAGGCTTGCCTGATACTTCAGTGCAGGATTACTTATCCACGCTTGGTGTAGACAATAAGTTATCAAGCGGCCACTCTTTGGGCACACTAAGTAATATCTATTTAGGTAGTAATGGTTTGACAGGTAAAGTGTATTTATATTCCGTTCCATTTGGCGCAGTTGCTCCGCCTAATGCAGAAGTTATGCTTGGAACTTGGGACCTTGTTAATGGTGGCTGGACGGGTAAGTTATTTAATTGGGGTGCAAAAATGATCCCACTTGCACCTTGGGAGCATAGCTTTGAAAATTATAAAAAACATATTGCAAAGTAGTGTAATTGTATCCGTCTTACTTATGCAAGGTTGTGTCTCTGAGTATGCTTACTACGCTCATGAGGCTGGCGATGAGAGCTTTATAATGCATGACAAACATCTGCGCGTTGACCCTCTGCAGTATCCAGTATTTGCGTAAGCGCCCTTAAATCAGCATCTTTTAACTCGAACTATACAGCTTCACACTAATACCTGTCTTTTTGGAAGGGGTATTGGTTATGACTTCACAAGATCGCCAGCAATTCTGGCAGCAACACATTGATGCCTGGCAGGCATCGGGTTTATCCGGTGCGGCTTTTTGTAAGCAACGCGATTTGAATTACGCGCAGTTTAATTATTGGTGTAAGAAATTTCGGGCAACTGAAGCAGTTGAAAAGCCGGCAGGCTTTGCTCAGGTTAGGCAATTAGCAGGCTCACCCAGCCACTTCAATGATGGGCTTAGCATTCATTTACCCAGCGGCATAAGCTTTTCAAGGGTCAATGCCGGCAATCTGGATGTCATCTTGGCACTGCTGAGGCAGTTGTAGTGAAAGTGCGTTATTTGCGGCCAGCCAAGCAGATGCCAGAAATCTATTTGTACCGTGCGCCGGTAGATTTTAGAAAACAAGCCAATGGCTTGGCTCTGCTGGTTGAGCAAGAGCTCGAGCATAATCCGTTCAGCGGCGCGTTGTATGCATTTACCAATCGTCAGCGCAACAAAATCAAATGCGTGATGTGGGAAGATAACGGTTTCGTCATGTATTACAAAGCGTTGGCTGAAGAAAAATTTAAGTGGCCGAAGCCTGCTGATGAGTTGCTGGCCTTAACAGGTGAGCAAATAAACTGGCTGTTAGATGGCTATGATATCAGCCTGTTTAAGGGCCATAAAAAACTGCAGTACGACAGCCTTGGATAGCTTGATTTTATTGGGTTTTATCTGTTTTTTGAGATGTCTTTTAGGGGTGTTTTTGTTATAATTCAGGCATGAAAAAACAGCCTAACCCCACCATTAAAACACCTGATTTAAGCCGCCTTAGTGCGGCTGAATTGCGTTTGGTTATGGCTCAAATGCAGCAACAGCAGCAACAATTTCAAACTGTTATTGATGAGCAAAATGCTCGTCTCTTAAATCAAGATAAAGCGTTAGATGCAGCACATCGCCGCATCGAACTCCTAGAAGAAATCAATCGCCTACTAAAAGCACAGAAATTCAGTGCTAGCAGCGAAAAGTCCAAATTCCAGTTAAACCTCTTTGATGAAACAGAACTCGAAGTTCTACTCGATGAACTGCTGGACGCTTTGCCTGAAACACCTGATGAAGGTGAAGGAATTGTCCTGCAACGCAAAGAGCGTCAAACACGTGAGCGTGGTTTTTCTGCACACCTTGTGCGCGAACGTATTGAGCACAAGCTGACTGAGCTGGAAAAAGCTGGTGCCGATAAGACTTTTTTCACCAAAGTCAAAGAAGAGCTGCACTATATTCCTGCTCAACTTAAGGTGCTGGAACACTGGCAAGAAAAAGCTGTATTCAACTCTAAAAACAGCACGCAAGACGAACACATCATTGCCGCACAGCGCCCTGTACATCCTTTTGGAAAGTGCTCAGTCACCACTTCACTGATTGCCCATGTGATTACCGACAAATATCTGTATGGCATGCCTCTGTATCGCCAAGAAGGCAAGTTTAAAAACTTAGGCCAGTCGATTCAGCGCAATAACATGGCGCAGTGGTGCATGCGTTTTGCTGACGCAGCTAAACCTATGCTGCAGCTGATGCGCGAGGTGCAAAACAGTAGCAATTACTTGCAAGCTGATGAAACCCGCCTACAAGTGCTGAAAGAGGACGGAAAAACCGCAGAGTCTGATAAATGGATGTGGGTTATCCGCGGCGGACCACCCGACCAACTCAGCGTGCTCTTTGAATACGATCCCTCACGCGCAGGTAGTGTGGCTGTGCGCCTGCTCGATGATTTTAAAGGCGTACTGCAAGCTGACGGTTTTTCTGGTTATAGCAAAGTCTGCAAAGAGAACAGCCTAACCCGTATCGGCTGCTGGGATCATGCGCGACGTAAATTTGTTGAGGCCGATAAAGGCGCTAATCCTAAGGCTAAAGCCAAGAAAGGCACTGTGAGTAAAGCCGATGTGGCGCTCAGTTATATCCGCAAACTGTATCGCGTAGAAAGCAACATAGCTGACAAAACGGATGAAGAGCGTTTAAAGGTCCGCCAAGAAATCAGTGTGCCAATACTCAACGAATTTAAACAATGGCTTGAGAAAAACGCTGGCAAAGTGATGAAAGGTGGTGCGCTGAGAAAAGCCATCGATTACACCTTAAACCAATGGTCATACCTCATTGGCTACTGCGAGCGCAGCGACCTGATGATCAGCAATATCATGGCCGAAAACGCCATCCGCCCCTTTGCCATTGGCCGTAAAAACTGGTTATTCGCTGACACACGCAAAGGCGCAGAAGCCAGTGCTGCTTGTTACTCATTAATTGAAACGGCCAAAGCCAATAACTTAGAACCGCAAGCCTACATCAAACATATTCTGGACCACATCGCGACTGCCGACACGCTTGAGAAACTTGAACTACTGCTGCCATGGAATGTAAAGCTGGATTAAGCTAAGCCATAGTTTTGCAAGGGTGCTGATTTAAGGGCGCTTACGTATTTGCTATGCGCGAGGATCGTGTAGCACCGATAAACCTAGATTCGTGGGCACAAAAAAATGGACAGTATCGTCATCCTGCTTTTCTTAAAGAATATAAATGGCAGGTTACTCACGCCTTTAATGGCCGCTATTTAGCCTACTCTAAGGAATATGATTATCAGTACTGTGTAGCCCATACACTGCTTAATCGTGGTTCTAAAAAGCTGTGCGCTGACAATCAACCTGGCGCATCTTCTCATATATATCTATATATAAATCGTGAGGGCGAGGCGTATGGATTTCAATTTTTAAAAAATCAAAAGCGCGCATTATTTGCATCCGATAAAGTCTCTTGGTTTCGTATCAGGGATTACGGTGACTGGTCTGGTCAGCCTTGGTTTGAGTGCGTGGAGCGGTGCGATAAGCTGGTTAATATGAAATAAGCTCTAGAGCTGGTTGACTCTATAGGTCCGAGCCAAAATTGAGCAGTGAACGCATAGAAAGCGACCCAAAAGCTAGCACGCTAGGAACTGGCGTTTTAATTCGGTTTTGGTGACTGAGTACTCGAAATCATCCAGCAGCAAGAAAATAGGTGCGATTGGTAAGTTGTGGCAGCCTGATATAGGTCAGATCTAGCAAAAACTCAAAACACAAGGCGAAGCTCTCCAGTAAAGCGGTAGTCAGTTGGCTGCACTGATCGGCTATGACTAGCTCAGTCACTCAATGCCGTATCTGAATTGCTGGTAGCAGGTTATGCAGGTGGTAAAAAAACAGAGGATCATATTTATCAAGAGGCCGTGACAGCTGTGTCCTCAGGCACAGAGCGAGTTCAGGTCGATTTAGTGACAGTCGATATTCCAAGCCATGGAGCGATTGTCGACCTTGCTGTTATTGGCTTAGGTGGCGGTGCTAATGCGACCTATCTTCGAGAGCTGTTAACACAGCTGAAAACAACATCCAATCAAGCTGTATTAATTCAAGGAGGCAGTGCGTCACTGAACTGTGCTGTCATCTCTAACGCGGTAAAAGATATGAATTTATCAGGGGTTCACATTGTTTACTCGGGTAAGAGCGCTAGACAATCTCAAATTGCCCAAGTGATCAAAAAATCAGGTGCCAATTATTACTTTATTGCGAAATAAAAATAGATTATTGAGTTTAAGCAGTGCTCGCCTCAATAATTCAGCAGAGTGTTTAGACGAGTCTCTTTGACCTATAACAAACAGAAGCATATTTAATTAGTTACACTCGTTTAATAATATTGCATCACGCTGTATGCAATGGCGTTACGTGAGGAGTTAAACATGCAAACACCCCGTTGGTTAACCATTGATGGCAATGAAGCCACTGCGATGATTGCGCACAAGCTCAGTGAAGTCTGTGCGATTTACCCCATTACTCCAGCTTCGGCGATGGGCGAATGGGCGGATGAATGGTCGGCGCAAGGCCGCACCAATTTATGGGGCACAGTGCCGCATATCGTGGAGATGCAAAGTGAAGGTGGGGCCGCGGGTGCGGTGCATGGCGCGCTGCAACTGGGTAGCTTGGCCACCACCTTTACCGCCTCGCAGGGCTTGCTGTTAATGATCCCCAATATGTACAAGATTGCTGGTGAGTTAACCCCGGTGGTGTTGCATGTGGCGGCCCGTTCCTTGGCTTGTCAGGCGTTGTCAATTTTTGGTGATCACAGTGATGTGATGGCCGTGCGCCAAACCGGATTTGCCATGCTGTGTGCCGGTTCAGTGCAAGAAGCGATGGACTTTGCGGTGATCTCGCATGCGGCGACTTTGCTCGGACGTTTGCCGGTGTTGCATTTCTTTGATGGTTTTCGTACCTCGCATGAAGTGGCGAAAATTCAAGCGGTGGACGATAGCGTCTTACATGCGTTGATTTCTACGGAGGCTCTGCATGCGCACCGTGCCCGCGCCATGAGCCCCGATCATCCAGTGCTGCGCGGTACTGCACAAAACCCCGATGTGTATTTCCAAGGCCGCGAGACGGTGAATACGTTTTATTTGGCCTTCCCAGAGTTGGTGCAAGGCTTGATGGATCAGTTCGCTGAGTTGACCGGTCGCGCCTATAAGTTGTTTGAATATCACGGTGCTGCTGATGCGCAGCGGGTGATTATCCTGATGGGCTCAGGTGCAGAAACCGTACATGAAACAGTTGAGCATCTGCAGGCGCAAGGCGAGAAAGTCGGCGTCTTGCGTGTGCGCCTGTATCGTCCGTTAGATGCGCAGGCTTTGCTGGCTGCTTTACCACCCAGCGTGCAGCAGATTGCGGTGCTTGATCGTACTAAAGAGCCGGGCTCAGATGGCGAGCCGTTGTACAAAGATGTGCTCACCGCGCTGGCGCAAGCGCAGATGCAAGGCAATAGCCCGTTTGCCCAGTTACCGCGGGTGATTGGCGGGCGTTATGGCTTATCCTCGAAAGAATTTACTCCTGGTATGGTGGTGGCGATTTTTAATGAGTTGCAGGCCGCGCAGCCAAAAAATGGCTTTACCATTGGTATTTACGATGATGTCACCCACACCAGCTTAGATTGGGATGAGCATTTCCATACCGCTGCGCATAGCAAATCTGTGCAAGCACTGTTTTATGGTTTGGGCTCAGACGGTACTGTTGGCGCCAATAAAAACACCATTAAGATTATTGGTGAAACCACGGATTTATATGCGCAGGGTTATTTCGTCTATGACTCGAAAAAATCCGGCGCGATGACCGTTTCCCATTTGCGCTTTGGTCCGCAACCGATTCGTTCCACTTATTTGATTGGCGATCATCAAGCACAGTTTATAGGTTGTCATCAGCCGCAGTTTATTGAGCGCTTTGAGATGCTGGATAAGGCTGCGCCGAATGCGGTGTTCTTGCTCAATACTGCGCATCCCATTGATCAAGTCTGGAATGAGCTGCCACGTCGTATGCAAGAGCAGATACTGGAGAAAAATATTCAGGTGTACTGCATCGATGCTTATGCAGTGGCACAACAGGCGAATATGGGTAAGCGCATCAATACCATTATGCAGACTTGTTTCTTCGCTATTTCCGGCGTGGTGCCGCGCGAGCAAGCCATTGCTTCAATTAAAGATGCAGTACAGGCTACCTACGGCAGTAAAGGCCAGAGTGTGATTGATTTTAACTTCCGTGCGATTGATGCCACGCTGGCGAATTTGCAGCAGATGCCGGTGCCTAAAGCCGTCACTAGCACCTTTGAGCGAGCGCCCTTAGTGGATGCCGGTGCGCCGGACTTTATCAGCCGCTTTACCGCGCGTTTAATTGCCGGTGAAGGTGATCGCATTCCAGTGAGTATGATGCCCGTCGATGGCAGCTTCCCACTCGGCAGTGCTGCTTATGAAAAGCGCAAATTAGCTTTAGAGATTCCGGTGTGGGATGCCGACCTGTGCACCCAGTGTGGTAAATGCACCATGGTCTGTCCGCATGCGGCAATTCGCAGTAAATTGGTGCCGCAAGATTTAGTGGCTACAGCACCTGAGACCTTTAAGTCCCATCAGGTGTTGGGCCGCGATTATCCGCAAGATCATGTGATGATGTATCAGGTGTCACCGGATGACTGCACGGGCTGCAGCCTATGCGTGGATATTTGCCCGATTCGCGATAAGTCCAATGCCTCGCATAAAGCCTTAAATATGCAGCCGATCGAGCCGCTGCAGGCGCAAGAGCAAGACAACTGGCAGTTTTTTGAGGCCTTGCCTGAGTACGATCGCAGCGCGGTGAAAACCACCACCATTAAAGGTGCAATGTTGATGCAGCCGCTGTTTGAGTTCTCCGGTGCTTGCGTCGGCTGTGGTGAAACCCCTTACTTAAAACTGGCCTCGCAGTTGTTTGGTGATCGCATGGTAGTGGCTAATGCTACCGGTTGTTCCTCGATTTATGGTGCCAACCTGCCGAGCACACCCTGGACGGTCAATAGCGAAGGCCGTGGTCCCGCGTGGAATAACTCCTTATTTGAGGATAACGCTGAGTTTGGTTTAGGTATGCGCATTGCCATTGATCAGCAAGAAATGTACGCCAAAGAATTGCTTGCAGAGTTACGCGAGAGTATTGGTGGTGAGCTGGTTGATGCGTTATTAACGGCGCAACAAAATACTGAGCAAGAGATTGCTGAGCAGCGCGTGCGTGTGGCACAACTGCGCGAGCGCTTAAATGCATTGCCCAACGAGCCGCGCGCGCAAGAGTTACTCACGGTAGCTGAGCAATTGGTCGTACGCAGCGTGTGGATTATCGGTGGTGATGGTTGGGCCTACGATATTGGCTACGGCGGTGTGGATCACGTTCTGGCTTCAGGTCGTAATGTAAATATCTTGGTGCTCGATACCGAGGTCTACTCCAATACTGGTGGACAAACTTCCAAAGCCACGCCGCGCGGTGCGGTGGCGAAATTCTCCAATGCCGGTAAGCCCACTGCGAAGAAAGATTTAGCGATGTTGGCCATGGGCTATGAAAATGTTTATGTGGCGAAAATCGCTTATGGCGCTAAAGATACACAAACCCTGCGTGCCTTTATCGATGCCGCCGCACATGATGGTCCATCGCTGATTATTGCTTATTCGCCCTGTATCGCGCACGGCGTTGATTTAACCCATAACCATCGTCAGCAAAATCTAGCGGTGAAAAGTGGGCACTGGCCATTGTTCCGTTATGAGCCTGCGCGTGCGGCCAAAGGCTTGAATCCTTTGCGTTTGGATTCAGCCGCGCCCTCGATTGATTACACCGAGTTCAGTTCGACGGAAACGCGCTTTAGTATGCTCAATCGTACTTACCCTGAGGCGGCCAAGCTCTATCAACAGCAAGCGCAGGACGATGTGATTGCCCGTTTCTCCCATTACCAAGCATTGGCTGATTTACCCGGTGCTGCAGAACTCGACACGAAGGAGTCCGGCGATGATTGATTTATCCACTGAGTATTTAGGTCTCAAACTGAAAAATCCGTTGGTGCCATCGTCATCACCGCTAACCGGTGATTTAGACAGCGCGCGCCAATTGGAAGATGCCGGTGCCAGTGCGCTGGTGATGCCATCTTTGTTTGAGGAAAGCATCTTGGCCAGTGAGGCGGCTGCGGTACGTTTTCTACATGAGCAGGACTTAGGCTTTGCTGAAGCCAATAGCTTTTTACCGGTGCCGGATGAGTCGGTTTACTTAAGTGAGTTGGATGAATATTTGGCTTATATTCAAAGGCTAAAAAGCAACCTGTCGATACCGGTGATTGCCAGCCTCAACGGTATCTCCACTGAGGGCTGGACCCGCTATGGCAAACAACTGCAAGAGGCTGGCGCGGATGCTTTGGAGCTTAATGTCTATTATGTGGCCGCGGATATTTTTGAATCAGGTGCCGAGGTGGAGGCGCGCTATCTCAATGTGTTGCGTGAGCTAAAACAGCATGTGAGCATTCCGATTACCATGAAGCTGTCGTCGCAATTCAGCTCGGTGGGGCATTTTGTGCGCAGCTTGCAAGAGGCGGGGGCTGAGGGCGTCTCGTTGTTTAACCGTTTTTATCAGCCGGATATTGATCTGCTGACCCGTGAAGTGGTGCCGACCATCAGTTTGTCCTCTTCTTATGAAAACCTGCTGCGTATTCACTGGGTGGCCACGCTGTTTGGCAAGGTGGATTTATCCTTAGCCGTCACCGGTGGTATTCATAACGCTGAAGATGCGATGAAGGCCTTAATGGCCGGTGCGGATGTCACTCATTTGTGCAGTGTTCTGCTTAAACAAGGCCCGCAAGCGGTGGCGCAGATTGAGCAGGGGATGCGCGAGTGGATGGAAGAGCATGAATATGCGTCAGTGCAGCAGCTCAAGGGCAGCGTCTGTCGTGAGCGGGCCATTGATCCAAGTGCTTATGATCGTGCCAATTATGTGCAAGTGATGCACAGTCATCGAGGTGCTAAAGGGGTCTGGCGTTAATCTCTCAGGCTTAATTGAGCTCCAGTACGGTTATCCACAGAAGCTGTGGATAACCGTGTGGGTAAGTTGGTTGTAGATAGCTGCAGGGCTTATGTAGTGGGGCTGTAGCTTAGATTGGTGAAAAATCAAACGCTATAAAATACCCTTTGTAATCAACATGTTAAGCATATTTAGTCAAGCAGCTCACATTTTCTTTGAGAAAATAAGAAATACAAAAGTCAACCTGTAAAATGTGGACAAGTTTATTAAAAACACCTGCGCAGGGGTTGACAGTAGCCGCTGTGCAGCGTTAAAGAGTAGCCTCTAAAAGGGCCGTAAATGATGCCGATTGGCTTGCCTTGCCAGTATCTGGCTAAGCTTGTGTGACACCATGTCGCAGTACGAGCACATTAGAGGGTTGCCTCTATTGCTGATCAGTAGGACGAACTGCGCCCTAAGGTCTTGGGTGTTTACAAGCGCAGTTGGGTAAAGCGTAGTATATTAAGTGCAATATAAATTTTAATCGTTAAAGCGTAGTGCAACATGACCGTTAATCCATTTGATCCCGATCACCTTGAACAGCACGACGATGATTTAGCCGTTGCTCCAGCTAAACCAGCGTTACAACCCCCACCCATGTACCGTGTGATGATGTTAAATGATGATTTCACACCGATGGATTTCGTGGTGGAGGTGCTCGAAACCTATTTTTCCATGAATCGTGAGCAATCCACGCAGATTATGCTTGCGGTGCACCAACAAGGCGAGGCAGTGTGTGGTGTGTACACACGTGATATTGCTGAAACCAAAGCGCATCAGGTGATTCAATATGCACGTGACTGCAGCCATCCATTATTGTGTGAAATAGAAAAAGACGTATAACAGGCACACAATCTAAAATGAGGTGAAACCATGTTGAATTTAGAACTTGAGGTCACCCTCAATCTTGCATTTAAAGATGCACGTGCCAGTCGTCATGAATATATGACGGTTGAGCATTTATTAGTGGCCTTGCTGGATAATCGCGAGGCGGCCAAGGTGTTGCGTGGCTGTAACGTCGATCTTGATGCGTTACGCAAAGATCTGCGCACCTTTATTGATACCAATACACCTCTATTGGCTGATCGTTCTGATGAAGTGGACACACAGCCGACCTTGGGTTTTCAGCGTGTGCTGCAGCGTGCAGTGTTTCACGGACAAAGCTCAGGTAAGGAAGAAGTGGGTGGTGCCAGTGTGCTGGTGGCCATCTTCAGTGAAGTCGACAGTCATGCTGTGTATTTATTAAAGCAGCATGATGTACAGCGCTTAGATGTGGTTAGCTACCTGTCGCATGGCATTGATACCGAGCGTAATCCGGCCGCGGCCGACGATGAAGAGGACAGTGCTGACAGCGCACCGAATAGCGCAGCGGCTAATCCACTGCTTGACTATGCACAAGACCTGAACGAGCAAGCGCGCCAAGGCCGTATCGATCCGTTGATTGGCCGCGAGCATGAAATCGAACGTGTGGCACAAATTCTCGTGCGTCGTCGTAAAAATAACCCATTGTTAGTCGGTGAAGCTGGTGTGGGTAAAACTGCGATTGCTGAAGGCTTGGCACGACGGATTGTCGATGGTGATGTGCCCGAGATTTTACTCGACAGCGTGGTTTATTCCCTTGATTTAGGGGCATTGCTGGCGGGTACTAAGTACCGTGGTGATTTTGAAAAACGCCTGAAAGCTTTGCTCAATGAGTTGTGTAAGCGTCCTCATGCGATTTTATTTATTGATGAGATCCATATGATCATCGGTGCTGGCGCGGCTTCGGGCGGGGTGATGGACGCCTCCAATTTGCTGAAGCCTTTATTATCTTCGGGCGAGATTCGTTGCATCGGCTCGACGACTTACCAAGAGTTTCGTGAGATTTTTGAAAAAGATCGCGCTTTGGCCCGTCGTTTCCAAAAAGTGGATATCAATGAGCCATCGGTGGAAGATACCTACCGTATTTTGCAAGGCTTACAAGAGAACTTTGAGCAGCATCACCAGATTAAATACACTGATGCAGCCCTACGTGCTGCTTCTGAGTTAGCAGCCAAACATATCAATGACCGCTTTATGCCCGATAAAGCCATTGATGTGGTGGACGAAGCCGGTGCGTTCCAGCGCTTAAAAAAGCAAGCAGACCGCGTTGAATGCATTGATGTGGCACAGATTGAAGAAGTGATTGCCAAGATTGCACGTATTCCTGCGCGTCAGGTCAGCAGTTCTGATAAAGAGCAGTTGCGTCACCTTGAGCGTGATTTACGTCTGACGGTGTTTGGTCAAGAAGCAGCGATTGATGCCTTAGCTACGGCGATTAAGTTGTCGCGGGCAGGACTTAAGTCAGCCAATAAACCTGTGGGTTCATTCTTGTTTGCCGGCCCTACGGGGGTGGGTAAAACCGAAGTGGCTAAACAGCTTGCCAGTTCGCTGGGTATTGAGTTGATACGCTTTGATATGTCCGAGTATATGGAGCGCCATACGGTGTCGCGCTTGATTGGTGCGCCGCCGGGTTATGTGGGCTTTGATCAAGGTGGTTTGCTCACTGAAGCCATCACTAAGCAGCCGCACTGCGTGTTGCTCTTGGATGAGATCGAAAAAGCCCATCCCGATGTCTTTAACTTGCTGCTGCAGGTGATGGATAACGGCACGCTGACCGATAACAATGGCCGCAAAGCGGACTTTAAACATGTGATCTTAGTGATGACCACCAACGCTGGTGCAGAGTCTGCAGCGCGAGCTTCGATTGGTTATACCAAGCAAGATCACAGTACTGACGCGATGGAAGTATTGAAGAAAAGCTTCAGTCCAGAGTTTCGTAACCGCCTCGACAGCATCATTCAGTTTGGCCGCTTAAGTCCGCAGACCTTGCAGTCGATCGTGGATAAATTCTTAACTGAGTTGCAGGCGCAACTGGAAGAGAAGCGGGTGCAGTTGGATGTCAGTGATGCGGCGCGCCGCTGGTTAGCTGAGCATGGCTATGACGCAGATATGGGTGCAAGGCCGATGGCGCGTTTGATCCAAGAGCATATTAAGCGCCCGCTGGCAGAAGCCATCTTGTTTGGTGATTTAGCTGACGAGGGTGGTATTGCGCACATTGATATGCAAGAAGATGGCTTAGTATTGACCTGTGCAAAGGAACATAGCGCAGAACCCGCTTAAAATAAGACTGTGGTGCATGCCTCTGCTGTGTGAAGAGTGTTGGCATGCATCCTGCTTTATATAGGATAGAGATGGTCAGACCCTGTTGATCAGTCAAAAAAATAACGTTTATGGCGATATCTGCTGTTGTTGTTTTTAGATTGACCCTGCGTTTAAATTAAATGCAGTTTGCAGAGCCATTTATTCAGCGGTTTTGGGATTAATAATTATGAGTCAGCAGCCGGCAAAACATCAGATGTCAGTGCAAGCAAAAATTAACGTGGCTCTGTTGTGCGTGTTGTTTGTGGTGATGTCAGCGTCC
>DATERP010000108.1:0-23495 GCA_035271385.1 Thiopseudomonas sp.
ATTAAGGACATGAGAAAGACTTCTAGCAAACAAGTGAGCTGCGTATTGTAGGGGCTGTGCATAAAATTGACCATGGTAGGTTATCCACCTAGCAGGTGCACCGAGCTGTGGATAAGCTGGGGAGACACCCGCCTAAGCCAGAGCAGGCAAGGCCTACAGCCTACTGATCAATAATTAACCAGCATATTTAAACTGTGCACAAAGCGCTGGGATGGTGCTGTGGATAACCTGTTGAACTAATGCTACACGCCTTAGCTGCCGTGGTGTACAGCCTGTTGATGAATTTTTAACCAGCTTTTAGCCTATCCACAGCGATAACTTACTCACAACGCAAAATAAAAAGTGACGACCCACATTTTATGCTTTTCTAGAACAGTTTTAAAAATATGCTAGATCTTATCCACCTCGCAGGTGCATCGAGCTGTGGATAAGCTGGGGAGACACCCGCCTAAGCCAGAGCAGGCAAGGCTTACAGCCTACTGATCAATAATTAACCAGCACTTTTAAACTGTGCACAAAGCGCTGGGATGGTGCTGTGGATAACCTGTTGAGCTAATGCTACACGCCTTAGCTGCCGTGGCTTACAGCCTGTTGATGAATTTTTAACCAGCTTTTAGCCTATCCACAGCAATAACTTACTCACAACGCAAAATAAAAAGTGACGACCCAAATTTTATACTTTTCTAGAACAGTTTTAAAAATATGCTAGATCTTATCCACCTCGCAGGTGCATCGAGCTGTGGATAAGCTGGGGAGACACCCGCCTAAGCCAGAGCAGGCAAGGCTTACAGCCTATTGATCAATAATCAACCAGCACTTTTAAACTGTGCACAAAGCGCTGGGATGGTGCTGTGGATAACCTGTTGAGCTAATGCTACACGCCTTAGCTGCCGTGGCGTACAGCCTGTTGATTGTTTTTTAACCAGATTTCTAGCATGACCTGCGCTATAACTTATCCACAACGGCAGATCATCAACTTGTATTGTCTATCGGTACTTTCCAACAGCTGATTTTTAACTATGCAGTATCTTATCCACCTCGCAGGTGCATGGGCTTGTGGATAAGCTGGGGAGATAGCAGTCTAAGTCAGATCTGGCGGGGGCTACAGCCAACTGCTCAATAAATGATCAGCATGTTTAAACTGTGCACAAAGCACTGGGATGGTGCTGTGGATAAGCTGTTGAGATACAGCTGTAAGCCTTAGCATGCAAGGCTTACAGCCTGTTGATTACTTTTTGAACAGATATTCTAAGATACAGACTTATACTTTACCGGTCGCCCTGCAGCTTATTCGCGCGTTGACAAAGCTTAAGTTGTACACAATACAGCTGTGGATAACTTGTGAGTATAATCTGTAGAGCCCACTGTATCAGGGCTTAAGCCTGTTGATTACTTTTTCGTAAGCGTTTTACGGCCACGCTTTAAGACCCGCAAAGCATCCCAGCTATACACAGCCAAGCCTGCCCAAATAAAGCCAAAAAAGATTAACGATTGCGGCGCAAATGGCTCGTTAAACACCAGCACCGCCAGTAACAACAGTAAGGTCGGCGTGATGTACTGCAAAAACGCTAACGACGCATAAGGTAAGTGTTTGGCAGCACCGTTAAAGCACAATAAGGGTATTAAGGTCACTGGTCCTGCTGCTGCCAACCACAACATCTGCCCACTGCCTAAAAACTCACTCTGCATACTCATCGCTTGCGGGTTAAGCCACAGCCAGCCTAAGGCCACCGGTACCAACATCCAGGTTTCCACCGTCAGCCCTGGTAAAGCTGCAACCGGCGCTTGTTTGCGAATCAAACCATAAAAACCAAAGGAGCAGGCTAAGGCTAAAGAAATCCACGGCACCTCGCCAAAGCTCCACACTTGCAGACCCACACCTATGGCTGCTAAAGCAATCGCCACCCATTGCAAACGCCGTAAGCGCTCACGCAAAAATAACATGGCTAATAAGACATTCACCAGTGGGTTAATGTAATAACCCAAACTGGCCTCAACCATACGATCGTTATGCACCGACCAGACATAAATCAACCAGTTACTCGCAATTAACGCACCTGAGGCAGCTAATACCAGAAAACGTTTGGGATGACTGTACAGCTCTTGCCACCAGTTTTTATGCTGCCAAATCAATAACAAACCGGCGCTAAACAAGGCTGACCACAGTACACGATGCACAATCACTTCTTGAGAAGGTATGCCATCTAAGGTTTTAAAATACAGCGGGAACATGCCCCAAATACAATAAGCAAAGAGACCAAGCACATAACCGCGACGGGGATTGTGTGTAACACTCATATTAGTTAGCCAGCTAACGAAAAATTCAGTTTATTCTAGGCGCAAGCCACGTGGCTGTCTTGCCTGTGATTAAAAAAGCTTTAAAAAAGGCTCATCCAAAGCCGCACGCTGTTCACGCAAAATCAAAATCTGCTCGCCCCAATAGCGTTCTGTACCAAACCAAGGAAAGCTTTGTGGGAAAGCTGGATCATCCCAACGCTGCGCCAGCCATGCGCTGTAATGCAGCAAACGCAAAGCACGTAAAGCTTCAATCAGAGGCAACTCGCGCGGAGAAAAATCATAAAACTCTTGGTAGCCGTCAACCAATTCCGACAGTTGCGATAAACGCTCTTGATAATCACCCGCCAGCATCATCCATAAATCTTGAATCGCCGGCCCCATACGGCAGTCATCGAGATCCACCATAAAGAAGCTTTCATCACGGCACAGCAAGTTACCCGGATGACAGTCGCCATGCACCCGAATAGCCGTGTAAGGATGCGCCGCAAAAATCTCTTCCACCCTAATGAGTAAATCACGCACCACCGACTCCCAAGCTGGGCGCAAACTTTTGGGTACATGTTCACCACTGCATAAACACTCAAACGACGCATGTCCGTAAGTCGCTACATTGAGCTCAGGACGCTCCCCAAAAGGCTTGCTGGCACCCACCGCATGTAAACGACCCAGCAACTGCCCTAAACGATACAGCTGATCTAAGTTGCCCGGCTCTGGCGCACGACCACCGCGGCGCTCAAATAAAGCAAAGCGAAAGCCTGCATGCTCAAATAAGCTCTGGCCGTTATGTTGCATCGGCGCGACCAAAGGCACATCGCAATCAGCTAGCTCAAAAGAGAAAGCATGCTCTTCTAAAATCTGTGCGTCGCTCCAGCGCTCAGGGCGATAAAACTTGGCAATCAGCGGCGTTTTGTCTTCGATCCCGATTTGGTAAACTCTATTTTCGTAGCTGTTGAGCGCCAACACGCGCGCATCACTTAAAAAACCTAAGCTTTCAACTGCATCTAAAACTAAATCGGGGGTCAGTGCAGCAAACGGATGAGCAGACATGGCAAACTCCTTTACATGAGCCGCAGAGTGTAACAGGCCACAGATAAAACACGGCACAGCTTAGGTCGCAGTCTTATTTGTATCTGTGAGCTGTCACACAGGTTCATCACCCGTTTATTTGAGCTATTAGCAGACACCGCGACATCTCGACACAAGTACTGCAGCGTAGAGCACACTATAATAGCGAGTGCGTCCTGCTTGTCGTACTAGTTTAACTCTCACAAAGGAAGTTATATGTCGCATTCAACGAAAGGCCGTTTGTTTATTTTTAGTTTAATCGGGGTCTTATGTGCCACCGCACTGGGCTTATTAGCAGGCCAGTATTTCACTGCAGATAACGATCAAGCCTTACGTGAAGCGGGCATTATTGTGCTACCTCAAAGCCGTGAACTGCCGGCCTTACAGCTCGCCACAACACAAGGTACTCAACAGGACACTCAGGACCTCACCGGCCAATGGAGCTTGGTCTTTTTCGGCTACACCTTTTGCCCAGATATTTGCCCCACTACCTTAGCCGAATTACGCCAGTTGAAAAAACTACTGCCCGATGCGGCCAAAGATAATCTACAAATTTTAATGGTCAGTGTGGATCCCAATCGCGATACCACTGAACAATTACAAATGTATTTGCAATATTTTGATCCAGAGTTTATTGGCTTAACTGGCGAACTGGCGGATATTCAAAGCTTAAGTAATGCCTTGAGTATTCCCTTTATACCTGGCGATACCAGTCAGCCGCGTTACACCGTTGACCATAGCGGTAACTTGGCCATTCTCAGCCCGGATGGCCGGCAGTATGGTTTTATTCGCGCGCCATTGGATATACGCAAACTAGCGGAACAACTACCAAAATTATTCACCAATAACCGACCTTGATTCAGTCTCTTTGCACCTATCTGGCGCAGCGCCTTAGCGATGAAAGATGACTAGAGACAAGGTTTGAATTACTGTAACTGCTAAATTTAATATCAATACAGTTCAATCTAAAGCAACTGTGTTGAGCCAACCCTAAGTGATGCTACACAACAAGACAGCACTTATTAGCCTTGAGGAATACCGATGAAAAAGTTCTTAATGCCATTGTTAGTTATGGGTACTGCATTTGCTGCACAACCGACACTCGCCAGTGATGGTGAAACCATCTTTAAAAGTAACGCCTGTGTCGCCTGCCATTCCATCGATAATAAAATAGTTGGCCCAGCGCTGAAAGATGTAGCAGCCAAAAATGCTGGCGTAGAAGGCGCAGCGGCAACACTGGCTCTACATATCAAAAACGGTAATGCAGGTCTGTGGGGACCAATTCCGATGCCACCTAACCAAGTTACCGAAGACGAAGCACGCATTCTGGCAGAGTGGGTACTCAGCCTTAAGTAGGCGTCGTAGAGACAAACTTCACTCACTTAGCGCAAGCACTCAGTGCACTTGCGCTAAGTTTTCCACCCTGCCATAGACCGCCTTGCATGCAATACTGCCCGCCCTGCATTCTCCTCTTCTAGCTCAAGTCCGCGTAGCTGTATTTGTGCGGTGGCTTCATATTCAGTTTTATCGCTATAACAAATCGATATAACTACAAAGAATAACGAATGCTATTATTATATCAATTGCCTCAATACACCCAAATGTTCTGACACACCCGCACCTTAAACGGTTCGCATCACTGTGCTGCAGACAATAGGTTTAAGTGGCAACAACGCCACTTATTTTCCAGCATTTTGGAGCCGACATGGATCAGCTAACACCCTTGCCTGCCGCATTACATGCAACTTTTGCTCCTGGTGAAGTGGCCTTAATTGGTGCTGGCCCCGGTGATCCAAGCTTATTAACCTTGCGTGCTTGGAGCTTGTTACAACAAGCGGATGCCGTGGTCTACGATCGCCTCGTCAGCGACGAACTTATGGCATTAATTCCAGAGCGTTGTGCGCGTCACTATGTAGGTAAAGCCAGCGGGCATCACAGTGTGCCGCAAGAAGATACCAATCAACTACTGGCTGATTTGGCGCAACAAGGCTTAAAAGTGGCACGCTTAAAAGGTGGCGATCCTTTTATTTTTGGTCGTGGCTCTGAAGAATTGGATTATCTGCTCAAGTTACAGATCAGCTGCCAAATCGTTCCGGGAATTACCGCAGCATCGGGTTGTACCGCTTACGCAGGTATTCCACTAACCCACCGTGGTGTGGCGCAATCGTGCCAATTTATTACCGGCCATTTACAAAAAGACGGCGCATTGAATCTGCCTTGGCAAGGCCTTGCAGCGCCAAACCAAACCTTAGTGTTTTATATGGGTTTAAGTGCGCTAGAAGATATTTCTAACAACCTGATGCGCGCAGGTTTAGCCGCCGATACGCCAGCCGCGTTAATTGGTAATGGCACCTATGCTAATCAGCAAGTGGTGCGCGGCACCCTAGCGCAACTGCAAGACATGGCCGCAACCGCGCAACTGACACCGCCCACCTTAACCGTGATCGGTCATGTGGTGGGCTTATTTGCGCAGCAGCAGGTTCAGCATCCTGCACAGATCAGCCCGCAATGACAGGCTGATTACCACGTATTACAAGTCCGCTAAGGCCGATTTAAGGTCTTTATATTTAAACTCAAAACCAATCTCTTGGGTGCGCTCAGGCTGAATATGCTGACCACCCAATAACAGCCCAGCCATGTCACCTAAAATCATTTTCAAGACAAAACCCGGTGCTGCCATAATGGCCGGACGCCGAACATGCTGACCCAATAGTTTTGCAAAATCTTTATTACGCACGGGCTGTGGTGCGCAGGCATTGTATGGACCTTGTGCGTCCGCTGTGTGCAATAAATGATCAATTAATGCCACTTCATCATGTAAATGCACCCATGGCATCCACTGCTGGCCACTGCCTTGCTTACCCCCCAGACCTAAACGAAATACAGGTAATAATCGCGATAAAAACCCACCTTGGCTGGTCAGTACTAACCCCGTACGCACCAATACCACACGTATACCCAAGGGCTGCGCCGCTTGCGCTGCGACTTCCCAGTCAGCACACAACTGCGTGGCAAAATCAGGCTGCTGAATCGCACTGCTTTCAGTTAGCAGTTGCTCACCACCATCGCCGTACCAGCCCACCGCTGAACCGGAAATCAACACTTCAGGTTTATGCTCCAAGCTGGCTAACCAGCTGACTAGACGCTCAGTTAAAGCAATACGGCTGTCGCGCAATAAAGTCCGGCGCGCTTGAGTCCAAGGCCGATCGGCAATCGGTGCGCCAGCTAAATTAATCACTGCATCCAATGGCACGGCGTTTAACTCGCTCAATTCACGCACAGGTCGCACTGCAGCACCACAGATCGCTTGCACCTGTTCAGGCTTGCGACTCCACACATACAATTCATGGCCTTGCGCCAACCATAATGTGCATAAGTTACGACCAATCAGACCGGTACCGCCCGTTATTAAAATACGCATCGCGAAGATCCCCTGCAGGTTGCACTGTCGAATTGAACAGGTTGAGGCACTGAAAGACCAACAACTGTTAAACACAATGTTTGTGTCATCATTAAACTATAGATCCGCTACAAATACTTGTACAATAAGCGCAATTAAGTATAAGTATTTGTTATACACAGCCATTTATCTGCGTAACCACGCATTTTCCAAGGAATCTTTATGTCTTCTTCTAAAATTGCCATTATTGGTGCAGGAATGGCTGGCATTACCGCGGCCAGAACCTTGACCGCAGCAGGCTGTAACGTCCAAGTCTTTGAAAAAAGTCGTGGTAGTGGCGGGCGCTTAGCCAGCAAGCGTAGCGATATGGGCCGCGTTAACTTAGGTGCGCAAAGCTTTGCTACTCAAGATCCAGCCTTTACCGCAGAGTTACAAGCCTGGCAGCAAGCAGGCTGGGTCACCCGCAGTGATAGTGCCCCATATGATTGGACCGGCGCACCCTATATGAGCGCCCTCACCCGCAATCTGCTGGGTCATATCACCACGCACTTTGCCTGTGAAATACGCGCCTTAAGCCATGATGACAATGGCTGGTTACTCTATGACCAACATGAACAAGCACACGGTCCGTTTCAGCAACTCATTGTCGCGATTCCAGCTCCCCAAGCACAGATATTGCTCAGTCACTGTGCGCCTGATTTAGCGGCACAAGCAGCAGCAGTCAAGATGCAAGCGGTATGGATGGTGGCATTAGGTTTTAAGCAACCGATAACTACTACACCCAATCTTGCCCAGCTTGATACCAGTGTTATCGCAGATATTATCCCGACGGCCCAAGACGACGTACACCCGATGCAAACTTGGATGCTACGGGCCAGTGATCAGTGGAGCGAGCAGCATTTAGAGGATGAAAAAGAGCAGGTTATTACTGCATTGCGCGAAGCATTTACTACTTTATTTAACACGCCCTTACCGGCACATGACAGCGCTTTTGCCCATCGCTGGCGTTATGCCTTAGGTGCGCTCAATCCACCTGTGGATAACTTAGCCGATCCACAACGCGGACTCTATCTGGCTGGCGACTGGTGCCATGCCGGCGATGTATATGGTGCATGGTGCAGTGGTCAAGATGCAGCTCAGCGCATCCTGCAACAAGCAGCGCAGTAAAATTAAGCGCAGCACAACAATCCACCACACCACACAGCTCAAACACCGCAGCAGCTCGCAAATTATTCCTAGCAGGCGGTGGTTGTTTGTTAACATGCGCCCATTATTAGCGCCCATGTAGGAGTTGTTGTGATTGAAGCTGTTTGGATCGTATTTGCCTTTAGCTTAGGCATTGGTGTGCGCCTGATTGGTTTGCCACCCCTGATTGGTTATCTCGTCGCCGGCTTTTTGATTGCTGCTTCAGCTGACTATCTGGATTTAACCGTTGATAGCACTACGGCACTGCAACATATTGCGCACTTGGGCGTATTGCTGCTGTTATTTACCGTAGGTTTAAAACTTAAAGTCAAAAGCCTTGCGCGCCCCGAAGTGATGGGTGGCGGTTTACTGCACTTTTTTATCAGTACGGCAGTGTTTACCCCAGGCTTTGTATTTTTCTTAGATATCAGCTGGTACACCGCGACTATGCTGGCGATTGCTCTGTCATTTTCCAGTACCGTCTTGGCGGCCAAAGTATTAGAAGGCAAACGCGAACTGCGCGCCTTTCATGGTCGTGTCGCCATTGGTATTTTGGTGGTGCAGGACTTAATCGCTTTATGCGTGATGAGTATTGCTAGCGGGCAAACACCCTCCATGTGGGCCTTAGTGGTGTTTGGTATTCCACTGCTGCGCCCCGTGATTTATCGCTTAGTGGATTACAGCGGCCACGAAGAATTATTGGTGTTACTCGGCTTGCTGCTCGCGCTGGTGGTCGGTGGCTACGGCTTTGAGCAAATTGGGCTCAGTTCAGAATTAGGCGCGCTGGCTTTTGGTGCTTTATTAGCCAATCACCCGCGCTCAAGTGAATTATCCAAAGCGCTGTGGAGCATCAAAGAAATCTTCTTAGTGGGCTTCTTTTTACAAATTGGTATTGGCGGCTTACCAGACCAGCAGGCCATTATTTTTGCCTTGGTGATGGCCATTGCTCTGCCCATCAAAGGCGCGTTGTTTTTTGGCTTAATGGTGCTGTTTAAACTGCGTGCGCGCAGTGCCTTTTTAACCAGCCTAAGCCTGACCAATTACAGTGAGTTTGGCTTGATTGTGGCCAGTATTGCCATTCCAGAGTGGATTGTCCCACTGGCAATGACAGTGGCCTTTTCTTTTGTGGTTTCAGCACCTTTAAACCGCTTTGCGCATACCTTGTACGACAAGCTCAGTCAGCGACTGATTGTATTTGAGCGCAAAGGCTATCACCCTGACGAACAACCGCTGTATATCAATGATGAAGTGCTGATTGTGGGTATGGGCCGTACCGGCATGGCAGCCTATAACGTACTGATAGAACAAGGCCACAGCGTATTGGGAATTGACTCTGACCCCATCAAAATTGAGCAGCAAGCCTTAGAGCAAGTGAACAGTTTATTTGCCGATGCTGAAGACTCAGTATTCTGGAAACGTCTGCACGCGCCCCACTTAAAGTATGTGATTTTGGCCGCCAACGATTTAGAGGCTAAAACCTTAGCAGCACAAAAGCTACGCGATAGCGGCTTTCAAGGCACCATTATCAGCCACTGTTTATACCCAGAAGATGCTGACACCATCCGCGCTGCTGGGGCTGACTTTATTCATAAAACCTTTTCTGAAACGGGCTTAAAGTTGGCTGAGCATGTGTTGCAGCAAGCGCAACCGCCAACACATGCTTAAGGCTACAGATGAAGTTTGCTATCTATAGCCAGCAACAGTGACTATGTGCTGGTTTCGGTTATAGGTGCAGCTCTAAGTTTATTATAAATCTTGGTTAAACCAGACCAGCTACTCTGCACAGAGTAGCTGAAAATCAAGATATGGCCTGCAATCCTAAAGATAGGTATTAGTGTAGTTTCATACGGGGGTGTGTACGCTGACCAATACGATCACTCAGCATAATTAATGCAGTCCGAAACACCCCATACAACACCACCTGATGCATGCGGTATAGAGATATATAAAACATGCGTGCCATCCAGCCTTCAACGTTCACCGTGCGCATAAAGCCGCCCATGATATTACCCACCGCACTGTAGTTAGACAGCGACACCAGTGAACCGTAATCACGGTACTTATAGCTGGGGAGCGGCTTACCCTCTAATTTAAGGGCTAAGGCTTTATTTAAAAAGCTCGCTTGCTGATGCGCCGACTGCGCACGCGGTGGCACATTCTTATCGCTACCTTCACTTAAAGGGCAGGCGGCACAATCACCTAAGGCGAAAATATCATCATCAAGTGTAGTTTGTAGCGTAGTACGTACCACCAACTGATTAATGCGGTTGGTGACTAAGCCATCCAGCTCAGTTAAAAATTTCGGCCCACGTACACCAGCAGCCCAAACTTTTAACGTGGCAGGAATAAAACCACCATCTTTAGTCTGCATGCCTTGCGCTGTCACTTCCTCTACCGCCGCAGATAGATTCACTTGCACACCTAATTTAAGTAATTGCTGATGCACTTCACCGGCAATCTTTTCAGACAATGCAGGTAACACACGCGGACCAGCCTCAAGTAAGGTAATACACATATTATCGGGCTGAATATTATCCAAGCCATAAGCTGATAATTGCTGTGAAGCACGGCGCAACTCAGCTGCTAACTCCACACCTGTAGCACCTGCCCCCACAATCGCAATATTCACGGTCGCATCAGCACCGCCTTGCGCATGAGCGCTTAAATACTCACCCAGTAAACGTCGGTGAAAGTTCAGAGCATGCTGTGGGCTGTCTAGAAAGATACAATGCTCAGCCGCACCTTTAGTACCAAAATCATTGGTTAAGCTACCGACAGCAACAACTAAAGTGTCGTAATTTAAACTGCGTGCTGGCACCAATTGATGCCCCTTTTCATCAAGCGTAGCACTGAGATCGATTGTTTTAGCTGCTCGATCGATACCCGAAAAGCGGCCGATTTGAAACTCAAAATGATTCCATTTTGCTTGCGCGACATAGTTTAATTCGTTGTCTGTACTGTTCAGTGAGCCTGTGGCCACCTCATGCAGCAAAGGCTTCCAAATATGGGTTAAATTGGTGTCGACCAAAGTGATTTTAGCTTTTTTACCTTTGCCTAAGGTGCGACCTAAACGTGTCGCCAACTCCAAACCACCGGCGCCACCGCCGACCACGACAATGCGATGCAACATGCTATTTAGCCTATAAAATGATAAATACTTTCACCACTATACGATTAAATGCCAAGGTACAGCAGTGTTCTTTATAACCTACACTAAAGCATTATAAATCCAGCCTAAACTGAGTGGTAATCCAGCTACTGCAGAGCAACAGGCGGCGTTTAATTTGCAGCAATTGCTAGATATCTTAGGAGGATAAAGTCTCACCGCTACCACCCATTTTTCTGGGTACATCATGCATTTTGGGCAAGCCATCATCCACAGGTAATACTGTTTCATAGTAATGCGCATGCACACCTGGCTAAAAAATTATCTGCATGGTGACAAACAACTTAGCCTGCACAATAGGGCGTACATCCTATAGGCTAGGCATTATTGTCTAAGGCGTTTTAAATGTAGACGCTTGTTTATATTTTGGAGTGATGGTTGTGAAGTATTTAACATTTTTATTATTAGCATTGTCCGTCAGTACCACAGCCTATGCTGAAGATACAGCGGCTCCAGCAACACAAACAGCCTATGTCAGCCTCACTCCTGCATTAGTGGGTAATTACGGCGCTGGAACCAAGCTTAAGTATTATAAAGCTGATATTGCCTTGCGAGTGCAAGCAGAAAACGTGGCCACCGTTGAATATCATGAGCCATTGATTCGCGATCAACTGATTCAATTATTTGCACAGCAAACAGATGAAGATATGCAAGAGTCTGCAGGTAAGGAAGGCGTGAGACAAGCAGCATTAAAGCAGGTGCAACAGGTGCTTAATCAAGAAGAAGGACAACCGCTGGTTGAGGACTTATTGTTTAATAACTTGGTGGTGCAGCCTTAATATTTAACAAACCTGCCGTTATTGCAACGGCAGGTGCCTACTACAACTTAGAAGTTGTAGTGTAAGCCGACTGAAGCAAAATCAATGTCGTGTTGCATACTACATTTAGCACCGTCAGCTTCATAAACTTTTTTATTTGCAACACCTTGATAGCGCTCATACTCAGCTACTACAGCAAGCTCTTTAGTAATATCATAGGATGCTGTACTGAAGCTGAAAAAGGCATAGTTAAAAATATATTTTTGTGACCTAGTTCACACTTCTGCTAAATAACAGTCACTACTCTGTAAATATTCAGCCACATGCTCTGCAGTAGCAGCCTCTAAATGTGGCACTGTCGCCAAACATGGCGCGCTAATATGCTGCTTGAGAAACTCAATATTCTCAGACAAGCGCGCACAATCCGGATCGACCACATTCGCTACCCAGCCGGCCAATTCCAACCCATCGCTACGAATGGCTTCAACGGTCAATAACGCATGATTAATGCAGCCTAATTTCACACCCACCACCAAAATCACTGGCAAATTCAAGGCTACCGCAAAATCAGACAAGTACTCATGCGCAGAAATCGGCACGCGCCAGCCCCCGGCACCTTCAATCAAAGTGAAGTCTGCTTGCTCGTGTAAGAGCGTCTGCGCGGCTTGGTATAAATCAGTCACCCGCAACTCAACTCCGACTTCCTGCGCAGCAATATGCGGCGCAATCGCCGGGGCAAAAGCGTAAGGATTGACTTGGGAGTAGGGCAGTTGCACTGTGCTTTGTGCGATTAACGCGAGGGCATCACTATTGCGTAACCCTTGCACGGTCATCTCACAACCTGACGCAACCGGCTTCATGGCTAAAGTAGTGCGCCCTTGCTGTTTGGCGGCACACAATAAACCAGCGGTAATAGTCGTCTTACCCGCATCGGTATCAGTGCCAGTGATAAAATACGCCTGTGACATCGGTTAATCCTCTTTACGTAACACGCCGTAAATCACCTGCCACGTGGCCGGTAAACCCTGCGGCTGACGATAGCTCTCATAAGCATCCAACAGGCGCTGCAAACCCTGTCGACCCACTAAACCCTGCGCACGCCCAGCCTGCACATGGTCAGCGCCTAAGTGTTTGAGCTCATGGGTCAGCTCGCGCACCTTGGCGTAATGGTAAGTATGGGTATGACAATGCACATCCAGCACCTGTAAACCGCAGTTCGCAGTTAAATCCTGATACAGACTCAAAGACCTAAATTGATTCACATGGGCTAAGTTATCCACAGCCCGCCAACTGTTACGCAGTTCGAGTAAAGAGCCATCGGCTAGACTGCTAAACAGCAATACACCGCCAGGTTTGAGTACACGTTTAATTTCACTGAGCACTCGTGAAAAATCCGTACACCACTGCAAGGCCAAACTACTGAATACCAGATCTTGACTGTTATCTGGCAGAGGTAGCTGTTCTGCATCCGCGCAGATATAACCCAGCTCAGGGCAACGGTTACGGGCGAAACTCAGCATACCTTCAGCCAGATCCAAACCTATACCTTGGGCATGAGGCCAGCGCTGTTGTAATTGCTGACAAAAGTAGCCGGTGCCACAACCCATATCCAGCCAGTGCTGCACCGCTGTTTGCGAAGGCTCAGGCAGCAAGCTCAAGAGCCGCGTACCGACTGCGCGCTGAAAATCAGCCACGCTGTCATAGGTGCTGGCAGCACGGGAAAACGCCGCAGCCACGTGCTGCTTTTCAGTCTGCTTGCAAGGCTGTGGGGTAGGGTGTTCACGCATGCTCTGCACCCTGAATAAAGCTGGCGATCCGCTGCGCCAGCAACTGTGGCTCAGCAACACTGCTAGCATGGCTGTAGCCCAACATCTCAACCTGAGCCTGTGCATTGAGCTCGCTCACCGCTTTGGCAGCAGCGGATGGAACTAGAGCATCGTTCTCAGCAAACAGGTGCAACTGCCGCCCAGTATAGCTACGGATGGCTTGGCGATTATCTAATTCGGCCAGTACATCCAAACCAGCCAGTGCACTGGCTAATTCATCCACTTGTACCGCTGCCTGTAATTGACGTGAAAGCTGACGCGCCTCTACCGCACCTTGGCTGCAGAGCAGGGCAAAGCGTTTTAAACAGACGCTAGGATCGTTCGCACACAAGGCACGAAAATCAGTAAAAGTCGCAACCGGCATGGCGACTGACCAACCCGCGCGTGCGACAAAACAGGCATTACTGGCATAGCTGATCACACCGGCACAGCCGGATTGGCGCTGTGCGGCTAAAGCGCTGGCTAACATACCGCCTAACGACCAGCCCACTAACCAGCAGTCACTGGGCAATTGCTGATCAAGCTGCTGAAGCACTTGAGCTGCATCTTGCCCCTGCATATTGGGTAACGGCTGAACCTGTACATTGAAGTCAGGTAAGGCAGCGCGCAACTCTTGCGCCAAAATCTGTAACGGTTCGATACCCAAACCCCAGCCGGGTAATAAGACAATCTGCTTACTCATCCGCCGTCTCCAACTGACACAGGGCCAAGGCATCCAATAAGCGCTGCACCTGCTCAGAGCTATGCGCAGCGGTCAAAGTAATACGTAAACGCGCACTACCCGCCGGTACCGTGGGTGGGCGAATCGCACCGACTAAAATACCTTGCGCACGCAATTGTGCGGAGATCACCATGGCTTTGCCGCTATCACCAATAATAATCGGCTGAATCGGGGTAGGACTGTCCATCAGGTTCAAACCTAAGGCTTGCGCACCCTGACGAAACTGCGCAATCAGCTGCTGCAAATGCTCGCGCCGCCAGTGCTCGGTTTGCAATAAGTGCAAGCTGGCCAAGGTCGCGCAAGCCACCGCTGGTGGAGAACTGGTGGTATAGATATAGGGGCGAGCAAACTGAATCAGCGTCTCAATCAACTCTTCACTACCGGCAACAAATGCACCTGAGGTCCCAAAGGATTTCCCCAAGGTTCCCACCAGCACCGGCACATCCTCAGCACTCAAACCATGATGCTCAACCAAACCGCCGCCCGTGTTACCCAGCACACCAAAACCATGCGCATCATCGACCATCAGCCAGGCATTATGCGCTTTAGCCTGTGCCGCCAATTCAGGTAAATGCGCCAAATCACCGTCCATACTAAAAACACCATCGGTGACCAATAACCTATTGCCTTGCGCCTTGTGCAAGCGCTGCTGCAGGCTGTTTAAATCATTATGTAAATAACGGCTAAAACGCGCGCCAGATAACAAGCCCGCATCTAAAAGAGAAGCATGATTGAGACGGTCATGCAGCACGCTATCGCCTTTGCCCACCAGCGCCGTAATCACTGCTAAATTGGCGATATAGCCGCTACTGAGTAACAACACACGCTCACGGCCAGTGAACTCAGCCAGCGCCTGTTCAAGTTGATGATGCGGCTCGCTATGGCCAATCACTAAATGCGAGGCACCACCGCCAACACCCCAGCGTGCGGCACCTTGCTGCATGGCATCCACGACTTGTGGGTGATTGGCTAGGCCCAGATAATCATTGGACGAAAAGGCCAAATACTCTTGGCCATCGACCTGCACCACAGGCCCTTGCGGACTCTGTAATAAGGGCCGCTGACGATAGAGATTATCAGCACGACGGGCAGCCAAACGGGCAGCAAGATCAAAGCTCATGGCAATCCAAGCAGAAGGTTATCGAAAGGAAAACAGGCAAGAGCGGCACGCTATATAGCCTGCACGCTCTAATTATCTAATTAGTGTGTCGCTGCATCGTAAAATAAGGATGAATCACGCTGTTCAATAATGGCGTGTTCAATCGCCGCCTGATGCACTTCATCCGCGTACTCTTCACGTGCTTCGGGCTTGATACCGAGGCGCGCAAATAACTGCATATCTTTATCCGCTTGTGGATTCGCTGTGGTCAGCAACTTCTCGCCGTAGAAAATCGAGTTAGCGCCCGCTAAAAAGGCCAACGCCTGCATCTGCTCATTCATTTGCTCACGGCCTGCAGACAAACGCACATGGGATTTAGGCATCATAATCCGCGCTACGGCGAGCATGCGAATAAAGTCAAAGGGATCCACATCTTCAGCATTTTCCAGCGGTGTGCCTTCGACCTTAACCAGCATATTGATCGGCACGCTCTCTGGGTGCTCAGGCAGATTGGCCAGCTGCATCAATAAGCCGGCACGGTCAGCAATGGATTCACCCATACCTAAAATCCCGCCTGAGCAGATTTTCATTCCTGCATCACGCACATAACTTAAGGTTTCTAAGCGCTCAGCATAGGTGCGCGTGGTAATAATATTGCCGTAGAACTCAGGCGAGGTATCCAGATTATGGTTGTAATAATCCAAGCCTGCATCGGCTAATGCTTGAGTTTGCTCTGCGTCTAATTTGCCCAGAGTCATGCAGGTTTCCATGCCCATGGCTTTCACGCCTTTGACCATTTCCAGCACATAAGGCAGATCTTTCGCTGACGGATGCTTCCACGCCGCACCCATACAGAAACGCGTGGAACCAATCTCTTTAGCGCGTTTGGCTTCTTCGAGCACCTTCTGTACTTCCATCAGCTTTTCTTTATCCAGCCCTGTGTTGTAGTGGCCCGACTGTGGACAGTATTTACAGTCTTCTGGGCAAGCACCGGTTTTGATCGATAGCAGCGTCGAGACTTGCACGCGATTAGCATTGAAATGCTGACGGTGCACAGTTTGCGCCTCAAACATCAAGTCGTTAAAAGGCTGCTGCAACAATGCAGTCACTTCGGCAAGTGTCCAATTGTGGCGGGTCACAGGGTTAGAGCTAGCGTTCATGGATTATCCTTCTTATGGGCCGTTCACTTATATTAGCGATTCAGCGGCCGACTGCTAAACTTTAGGCATGCAGGATGCATAGCAAGAATTTTCAGGGAGTCGCCATGTCTTGTCAACCCAATATAATCCATAAGGTTTACCATTGGTTGAAAAACAATCAATCCTGTTTGCTTTGTGATGAACCGAGCCTGCGCGCAATGGCTTTATGTGAGGCCTGTGAAAACGACTTACCTTGGCTAGAGCGCCAATGCCGACAATGCGCTTTACCGATACCCGACGCGCATGCGTTATGCACTGACTGCAGTAATAATCCGCCATCTTTTAGCCAAGTTATCGCGCCATTTGAGTTTAGTTTCCCGGTTGATACGCTGATCAGTCGCTTTAAATATCAACAGAACTGGCCCTATGGACGACTCCTCAGTACCTTGCTCGCGCAACACCTGCGCTACCACTTTGACGAAGGCGGGCAACGGCCTGATTTGATTCTGGCGGTGCCTTTAGCCAAACGACGTCAGCGTAAACGTGGCTACAATCAAGCACAAATGATCTGTGATTGGCTGAGTAAAACACTGAGTTTAGATAACCCTAAACAACTGCTGCGCCGCACTCGCGAGACGATTAGCCAACAAGGCCTCAATGCTAAGCAACGTCGTGAGAATCTACACAATGCGTTTGAACTGATAGAGCCTGAACAGGTTAAAGATCAGCATATTATTTTGGTTGATGATGTACTGACAACGGGTACGACCTGCTCAATCATTAGCGAGTTGTTACTGAAGCATGGCGCCGCGCGGGTAGATGTGTATTGCTTAGCCAGAACCGGCAAGCCGAAGACAGTGGAGCTTTAGATGATGGTGCGTGTCGTACTGGAACTTATAAAGCTGGAGCGCAATGTGCATGTCGTACTTCGGGGTAGGTGTTATTCAGTCGATGAACCCATCCAGGGTTCAACTCCGGCGCTGCGCCATCCATGGCTCCGCTCATCACACCCACCCCGAAGTACTCATTGAGCCCATATATTGCTAGCACTGCAGCAGCATCAAGCAAAAAACCAGCAACAACATGAGTCTTAATCTTAAGCAGAAAGAATTGACACCACCTATCAAGGCTCATTGGGGCCATATATAAAACTCACCAACAGCATCACTCTTCAACAAGCACCGCGCTGGTGCTGCGACAAGCGTAGCCATGGATGGCGTAGCGCCCGACTTGAGCCCAGGATGGGCTCGTGGAGAGAAAAGCAGCATCTGCGCGGTGCGTCATGCACAGTTACCGCAGCGCTTTTAAAAACACCAACATCAATACTCACACTCAGCAGATTCATCCTTACAACGCCGCGCATACTTTTGCGCCAGCACCGCACACACCATCAACTGAATCTGATGAAAAACCATTAATGGCAAAATCGCCGGCCCCACCGCGCCACCGGCAAACAACACCGAAGCCATCGGAATACCCGTTGCCATACTCTTTTTCGAGCCACAAAAGACAATAGTAATTTCATCTTCTTTATTAAACTTCAAGCCGCGCGCCAGCCACGTCGTAGCGACCAACACTATGGCTAAAATCACACAACACACCACACTGAGTATCAGCAAAGCAGAAGGCGACACCGCCGTCCACAAACCACCAATCACCGCCGCACTAAAGGCCGTATACACCACCAATAAAATCGAACTTTGATCGACACTTTTCAGCCAGCTTTTATTACGCTCAACCCAGCCACCAATCCAACGACGCATATAATGGCCTAACAAAAATGGTAGTAATAATTGCAAACTAATCCTCAGCACCGCCTCCAGCATCCCCGTAGTCCCTGCGTCTGCATCTAGCATCAGCTTCACCAAAAACGGCGTGACTAAAATCCCCACCAAACTTGACGCTGATGCCGCACACACCGCTGCAGGAATATTACCGCGCGCCATCGAAGTGAAGGCAATCGCCGACTGCACCGTACCCGGCAAAGCCGCCAAATACAGCATACCGACCCACAACTCATCACCTAGCAACGGACGGAGCAGGGGCTGTAACGACAACATTAGAATAGGGAATAAAATAAAAGTGCAGGCAAAGATCAAGATATGTAAACGCCAGTGCATCACACCCGCAATGATCGCCTGACGCGACAACTTGGCACCGTGTAAAAAGAACAGCAGCGCAATGGCAAAGTTGGTCAACCACTGAAAAATCGTCGCACCAACCCCATGCGCAGGAATGAAGGTTGCCGCCAACACCACCGCAATCAAAATCAGTGTGAAATTATCAAAAAATACACGCAGTCGAGAAATCATTTGTACACCACCCAAAGCTAAGATGGCGCGACTGTACTGGATATGAAACAATCCGGCTAACGCCAATCAGCCAAAGAGTATCGACTAACGGACATGCATAGCACTCTGGAGCAGCGCCTCAGCGATTTAAAACACTTACCTCGTGCGCTATACGGACACACCGAAGCGCTGCCCAATCACGTATTAAATTATCGTCACAGCCACCCTTGGGTGCAGTTCTCTTATGCCATCAGTGGTGTCTTAGAAGTACAAACCGCACAAGGTCGATTTATTGCCCCGCCGCAACGCGCAGTATGGATTCCCGCGGGCATTAAACATCGTGTACATAGCTCAGAACAGACACAAATTCGCAGCCTCTATATTGATCATCACATACTCCATACAACACCTGACAACTGCCGTGTCGTTGAAGTGAGTCCGTTACTCAAGGAACTGATTCGTGCCTTTGCTGACTTACCAGAGCAATACGATGAACAAGGTGCGCAAGGGCGTTTAGCTGCTGTTTTACTCGATCAGCTCACCCATGCACCTGATATGGGTTTAATGCTGCCATTACCTAAAGATAAACGCTTACAAAAAATCGTAGCACAACTGCAAAAGCACCCCGATGCGACTGATACTCTCAACCAATGGGCGCAACGTTTAGCCATCTCAGAGAAAACCTTAAGCCGACTTTTTGTGCAACAAACAGGCCTCACCTTTCGCTTGTGGCGTCAACGCTTACGCTTGCTAAGCGCTTTACCGTTATTAGAGCAAAAACACTCCGTGACTGAGGTCGCTTTGGCCTGTGGTTATGAGTCAACCTCAGCCTTTATCGCTGCCTTTGGCGAACACTTTGGCAGCACACCCGGTGAATTTTTTAAAGCTCGATAGCAGGTTATAACCAAGCGTTAACAAAACGACAAACATAGGCTGAGCAATCGGCAGAACAAAAGTCGCATGCGTACCACGGCCGCGCTGTTTCGCGCTAAACTCAAAGCCCATTGAATAGGTGAAGGGGTAACCGCGATGCTTAATTACGTAGTGATATCAGGCTCAGGGCGGCCAGAAAGTGAGTCGGCTCGTGTCGGAAAATATCTGCAGCAGCGCTTGATTGATATCCAATTGAGCGCTAACAGTCACTGCTCATTGATTGATCTAGGTAGCGATCCTTTGCCGTTGTGGCCAGAACAAAATACTGAACGTTGGCACGATTACGCCGCACGTTTACAAGCAGCCGATGCTCTAATTGTGATCACCCCTGAATGGCACGGCATGGCGAGCCCTGCATTAAAGAACTTCTTTGTATTGGCCAGTAAAACAGAGCTGGCGCATAAGCCCGCACTGCTCGTGGCAGTGTCATCCGGTCTGGGTGGCTCTTATCCCATCAGTGAACTGCGCAGTTCAAGCTTTAAAAATAACCGCCTGTGCTATATCCCAGAGCAACTCATCGTACGCCAAGTTAACGCTATGCTGCATCCTGGCCCAGTGACCGATGCGAATGATCTGCGCCTCAGGCCACGCATCGACTATGCACTGGGCGTACTGCACAGCTACGCAACAGCGCTGCAGGCTGTCCGCGAAACGGTTGATATGGATAATCCAGAATTTGCTAACGGTATGTAGAAGAGTGGATCAGCGGCAGGCTTTAAGCTGCGCCGCTGATCCTCACTCGAAAGTAAAACGTAGATTACTTCCAGAATGGCAAAGAAGTAATAGCTGACAAAATGGTCGCGTTAAGAATATCAACGAAAAATGCACCCACCATCGGCACGATTAAAAACGCCTTATGTGATGGACCAAAACGGTCAGTCACCGCCTGCATATTCGCTACGGCAGTGGGCGTAGCACCCATCCCGAAACCACAAAAGCCACCCGCCAACACCGCGGCATCGTAATCTTTGCCCATCACACGAAACACTACAAAAACAGCAAACAACACTAATAAAATAGCCTGTACGCTCAAAATGATCACTAATGGTCCAGCCAAGTCTTTAATCACCCACAACTCTAAACTCAGCAACGCCATAGCTAAGAACAGTGATAAAGACACATTACCGAAGACATCTACGCAGCGATCAAAAATACTGACATTGAAAATGCTAGATAGCACATTACGCACAACAACGCCGGAACCCAGCGCCCAAACAAAGGTTGGAATCACAAAGTTCGAATCACTGAAGTGCTCAGCCATAAAGCTCGTCAAGTACGAGGCACTCGCCAGACACACTGCAAACAACGCTAAGGTTTCAATTGCAGTATCAGCCGTGATCATGCGCTGATGTTGTGGCTGCTCAAAGGTCACACGCGGCTCAATATCCGTACTTTCGCCTGGCGCTTGCACTTTTTTCATCAATCGACGCGCAACCGGACCACCAATTAAGCCACCACACACCAAACCAAAGGTGGCACAGGCCATACCTAAAGCAACAGCACCTTGGATAGCAAAGTCATGCTCAAAAATCTGCCCCCAACCCGCAGCGGTACCGTGTCCACCGACCAGTGTGACCGAGCCGGTAATTAAACCGGTTAATGGCTGTAAATCCAGTAGTGTGGCTAAACTGACTCCAACGATATTTTGTACAACGATAAATCCAGCTACGACTGTCGTGAATAAAATGAGCGGCAATCCACCGGCTTTTAAACGACTGAAATCAGCACTCAAACCAATCGAAGCAAAGAACATCAGCATAAAGCCATCTTGCAGGCCTTTTTCAATCTGGATTGAAAACCCATTAAACTGATGCAAAGCCAGCACTAATAGTGCGGCAATTAGGCCACCAACCACAGGCTCAGGAATATTAAAATCATTTAATACACGCACACGTTTAACCAGTACTCGTCCTACCAACAGCACAACAGTGGCGGCAATCAAAGTGTAATAACTGTTTAAAACCACAACAAAACCTTCACTCATAAAAAACTCCGCTCTAAGGCATTTAAGCACCGCGTCTTTTGCATGCACTATTATAAAAATCACGTTTAACATCTGGCGTTTTACGATACGCCACTGTAAAAGGCTGCACAGCTTAAAGGGCAATGCTGCGAGTGTGAACCTTTTCAGTGATTTAGATCAAAAAGCACTGAAACTATACCGCCACATACCAATAGTACTCTTAGCGCACAGGCAGTCTAAAATACAAGCTATCAGCAGCCAAGCCGCATTGCTCAGCGCCATGTACATTGCAGCTTCACACGCTGTTCACACTCAAATATCAGGCATAAAAAAACCAGCGCAAGGCTGGCTTTTTGCACATAACGCAGACTTATAACAAATAGCTGACCGCCACCACACCTAAGAAACCTACAGTGTAGGCCAAGAGCAAATAAACAAAATAACGCAAGTAAGCAATAAAGCTCAGTGCAGGTATTTTGCTCATCGCCACCACGCCTGCAGCAGAACCAATCGCCAGTAAAGAGCCGCCCACACCGACCGAGTAGGTCAAGGTCAACCATTCGCCTTCAGTCATATGAATACCTGACTTAAGCAATGCAGCGGTCAATGGCACGTTATCAATTAAGGCAGAGAATAAGCCCACAGAATAGTTAGCCACAATCACCGGTAGCTTTTCGTACAGCGTCGGGAAGTGCTCCAACACATGCAACTCTTTGAGCATACCCACCAAGAGCAACACGCCTAAGAAAAACAGCAGCGTGTCAAACTCAATTTTACGAATATATTCTAAAACGGCTTCGTCTTTGTTTAAAAAATGCACGGCCATAAACATCACGCCCAAGCCAAATAAAAACGATAAGACCGGTGGAATACCAAAGGCAACGTTTGCACCAATGGTGCTGATAATAGTGGCCAAAAACAGTCCAGCGATGATCTGATCACCTTTGGCAATATGAATCTCGCGCTTGACCAGAACCACTTCGCCCGTAAGAGAGCGCGAGAGTATAAAGGCTAAAAACAATACCGCCGCGAGGGCCGGTAAACTTAATAATACCAAGTCAGCAATTTTGACTTTACCCGCCAAGAAAATCATCAGCGTGGTCACATCACCAGTAATCAGCGCCGCACCACCTGAGTTGACTGCAAACACCACCAAGACGATATAGCGCAGTAATTTTTCAGTGTTGAGGTTGAGGCTGACCAACACCGTAATACACACCAAAGTAGCGGTAATATTATCGGCCATTGATGAGAAGAAAAACGCAAATAGACCCGTCACTAACATTAAGCGACGCTCAGTCATATGCGTAGGCATCACCTTATTAACGATGCCATCAATCACACCTTTATGTGAAACATAAGCAACAAAGGTCATTGCTGCCATTAAAAACAGCCAGAGCGTGGCTATCTCTAAGAGGTTTTCATTGAGCGAGTCCATCAACTCGAGCGTGGTTAAGCCATTGGGCGGTGCAATAAAATACAGCACCCAAACCAGCGTGCCGAAAAACAAAGTCGTTTTAGCTTTATCAATTTTTGTAAAGTCTTCAGCAACAATTGATACAAAGCCCAAAAACGCTAAAACCAGCAGAACGGTTGTCATGGGAGTTCCCTGCGAGCAGATGAAAAAGGTGCCAAAGTGTAGTCCTTTTTT